>CAMOXW010000096.1 GCA_946629405.1 uncultured Ruminococcus sp. | reverse complement strand
GCATCATGATTTCGAGTCATGTCCGTTATGACCACTTCGATACCACTGCGTATTTAATTTAACTATAAAACTGCGAGAAAACTGCGAGAAAGCCGATTGCAAACACAACTGCGAACACCGCTGAAACCACGCAGAACAGGGATATATCAAAGTGCGGCAAGCTCAGGAACGACTATGTTTCGAGTCATGTCCGTTATGACCACTTCGATACCACTGCATAAATTACTATGATATTATATCATATCTGCCTGAAAAAATCAATAGCCCCGAATAAAAAAAATATACTAATCAAATCCCCGGCGTATTGAAATTATCAATTATCTGTGGTATAATAATTAAAATGTCCGAACGGAGCATTTGCGCCGCTCAAAAAAACCGGGAGGAACTTTCTATGGACAGAAATAAAATCATCGTCAGAACAAGTATTATAGGCATAGTTACAAATATTCTCCTCTCAGCCTTCAAAGCTGCGGTGGGGCTTATCTCAGGCTCTATCGCTGTTGTCCTCGACGCTTTGAACAACCTCAGCGACGTTTTTTCGTCACTTGTTACGATTATAGGCACCAAGCTCGCCGGAAAAAAGCCTGACAAGGAACACCCTCTCGGGCACGGTCGTGCGGAATACCTCAGCGCAATGGTCGTGGCAGTCATCATTCTGTATGCCGGTATTGCTGCCGGGATAGAGTCGGTGAAGAAGATTTTCTCACCTACTGACCCGGACTACTCGATAGTTTCGCTGATAATCGTCGGAGCCGCTGTTGCAGTCAAGGTCGTACTCGGGCGGTACGTTTCTGCTATGGGAAAAAAAGCCAATTCAGGCTCACTTGCCGCCTCTGGTTCAGATGCACTTTTCGACGCGGTGCTCTCGGCATCGGTTCTTGCGAGTGCACTGATATGCAAGTTCACCGGGCTCAACCTCGAGGCATTCGTTGGTATAATAATCTCAGCCTTCATCATCAGGGCTGGTATTGAGATCCTCCTTGACACGGTGGATGAAATCCTCGGAAAGCGCATCGACCGCGACATTGTTTCCGCAGTCAAGAAGACCATTTGCAGCGATGAGGCAGTCTCCGGTGCATATGACCTCCTGCTGCACAGCTACGGTCCTGACAGGCTCATCGGCTCGGTACACGTTGAGATCCCCTCCGACATGAATGCCGTCGAGATCGACCGTATGGAGCGCCGCATCGCCGAAAGCGTCTACACTGAGCATGGCATCATCCTTGCGGGCATCGGTATTTATTCGGTTGACAGCAGTCAGTCTGACATCCGCAGCAGAATATCGGAAATGGTTCTCCGGCATGATGGAGTTTTGCAGATACACGGCTTCTATATGGACGAAAAAACAAAGCAGCTCAGCTTCGATGTCATTCTTGATTTCGCCCTCCCGGACCGCAGCGCTGTTATGGAGGAGATAAGGTCAGAGGCTGAGGCGGCTTTTCCGGAGTGGAGCATCATCATAACAATGGACGCGGACATATAAAAACCTACGCATGGGAACATATCTTCTCATGCGTTTTTTGTTTATTGTATTTATCGGGGCAAAACATCTGCTCGTCCCTCCCCTGCCAGCGATCGCTTCTAACCATAAAACAAGACAGTTTATTCCTCACATCACGGAGGCTATTTGGAGCTTCCGACAAATATTTGACAACCATACGCAACTTTATTGACTTTTCTCCCGCCAAGTGGTAGTATTTTATTAGTACGCACTAACTTTATATAAGGAGTGATCAGCTTGTTTATACAGATCAGCGACATAAAAAAACACTTCGGCGAGGAGGAGAACCGCGTTGAGGTACTCAAGGGTATTTCATTCGAGCTCGAAAAAGGCGAGTTCTGCGTGCTTCTCGGCCCCTCGGGCTCAGGCAAGTCTACACTGCTAAATATCATCGGCGGCATCGACCGCGCTGACAGCGGCTATATTTCCATAAACGGCGAGAAAACCGCCGACATGAACGAGAAAGCGCTCACGCTCTACCGCCGCCGCCACCTCGGCTATATCTTCCAGATGTACAACCTCATCCCCAACCTCAATATCAAGGAAAATGTCGAGGTCGGCGCTTATCTCGGAAGCTCCCCGCTCGACGTTGATGATATCCTCAAAACTCTCGGACTTTATGAGCACCGCCACAAGCTCCCCAATCAGCTCTCCGGCGGTCAGCAGCAGCGTACAGCTATCGGAAGAGCTATCGTCAAAAATCCCGATATCCTGCTCTGCGACGAGCCTACCGGCGCTCTCGACTACAATACCTCGAAGGAGATACTGAAACTCATCGAGACCGTCAACCAGAAATACGGCAGCACTGTCATCATGGTCACCCACAACGACGCTATCAGAAATATGGCTGACCGCGTTATTAAGCTCCGCGACGGGGTTATCAGGAAGAATGAGGTCAATCCCTCTAAGATCCCCGCAGAAGAGCTTGAATGGTAAGGTGCGGCTATGAGAAATCCTATGAACAGGCGCATCCCACGCGAGATACGCGCCGAAGCCGGTAAATATGCCGTTATATTCCTCTTCATGCTTGCGATAATCAGCGTTGCATCAGGCTTTTTTGTCGCTGATGCAAGCCTTAAAAAAGCCTACGACGAAAGCTTTGAAAAATACAATATGGAGGACGGCAACCTCGAATTCGCGGAAAAGCCAGACGATTCACTCATCAGCAGCATTGAGGAGGCTGATGTGAAGCTCTTTGAAAACTACTACCTCGATAAAAAATCTGTCGGCGGCAGCACCGTGCGCGTTTTCAGGATACGCACTGAGGTCAACACTATCTGCCTCCTGAGCGGCGATATGCCGGAAAGCAACAGCGAGATCGCCCTCGACAGGCTCTATATGAAAAGCAATTCCCTCTATATCGGCGATGAGATAAGCCTCGGCGGCGAAAGCTTCACTATCTGCGGCAAGGTCGCGCTGCCCGACTATTCCGCGATGTTTGAGAACAACAACGACTTCATGTTCGATACAGAGAAATTCGGCGTAGGAGCTGTAACTCCTGAGGCGTTCGACCGCATTGCCGGAAGCGATATCCACTGGTCATATTCATGGCAGTACGATTCCCCGCCCTCCGACCGCTTCGGTAAGGAGGCCAACGATATGAGTCAGGAGCTTCTCGCCTCTGTCTCACAAAAAGCTCAGCTCGTGAACTTCATCCCGGTATGCCGCAACAGTGCTATCACCTTCTCCGGTGAAGATATCGGCGGTGACCGCGTCATGTTCCTCGTTATGCTCTATATGCTCGTTGTTATTATCTCGTTCGTATTTGCCGTTACGACCAGCAATACTATAACAAAGGAAGCCAACGTTATCGGCACGCTCCGTGCCTCCGGCGCTACAAAGCATGAGCTCATAAGACACTATATGGCTGCACCTGTCATTGTCCTGCTCATCGCCTCCCTAATTGGAAATATCCTCGGCTATACGCTGCTGAAGGACTTCATGGCTGATATGTACCTCGGCTCGTACAGCCTCGTAAGCTACAAAACTCTCTGGAACGCTGACGCTTTTATAGATACCACTATAATCCCACTGCTGATACTCATGGCGATAAACTACATAATGCTCCGCTCAAAGCTCTCGCTCTCGCCGCTGAGATTCCTCCGCCGTGACCTCAAACGCCGTCAGCGCAAAAAAGCCTTCAAGCTCAACACAAAGATACCGATCCTCATCCGCTACAGGCTCAGAGTGCTGTTTCAGAACATTCCCGGCTATATCACGATATTTGTAGGACTTTTCTTCGCAAGCGTCGTTATGGTATTCAGCCTGCTTTTCAACCCGCTCCTCAACAATTTTGAAGATGATGCGAAGGAAAGTATGCTCGCACCTCATCAGTATTTCCTTAAAGTCCCCTATGAGACCGCTGAGGAGACCGCGGAGAAGTTCGCTGCAGGCAGCCTCAAAAAGGTACGCGGTGATTTCAGCGAGAATGTCTCGGTATATGGCATTACCCCCGGCAGCCGCTACTACAGCTCCGATATTCCCGAGGGTACAGTCGAGATATCATCCGCATATGCCGACAAGTACCGCCTGCATAAGGGCGGTAAGATAACCCTCCGCGAAGAATTTTCCGACGTTGAGCACAGCTTCAGGATAGGCGGAATCTTCGATTATCCGAGCACTATCGCAATATTCATGGATATTGATGACTTCAACCGCGAATTCGGCATGGAGGAAGGCAGCTTCACAGGCTATTTCAGCGAAAATGAGCTCGCGGACGTTCCGGCAGAAGCAATAGCCTCAGAGCTCACTGTTGACGACCTTACAAAGACCTCCCGACAGCTGAAGCGCTCTATGGGCAACATGATGAAGGTGTTCACGATACTCGGTATTGCGGTCATTATCCTTGTTGTGTATATACTCTCAAAGGTCATGATAGAGAAAAACACTCAGTCAATATCTGTTGCAAAGATTCTCGGCTACGATTCAAATGAGATAAGCGGCATCTATCTGCGGACGACAACTATCGTAACTATTGCATCACTGATACTCTGTATGCCTCTTGTCGGCAGCGCACTCAACGTGATATGGCGCCTCATGATGATGGACTACGCTGGCTGGCTCTCACCGAAAATCCCCTTTTCGGCTTACGTCAAGACTGTACTTCTCGGCACTGTGACATATATCGTCACTTCGT
This sequence comes from uncultured Ruminococcus sp., assembly GCA_946629405.1. Next base: position 22,111 of record CAMOXW010000096.1, on the reverse strand, counting down.
TCGTGCTGAAGCGCCGCATAAACAGAATTCCAATGGACGAAGCTCTCAAATGCACTGAGTAACGCCCCTTTTCCTCCGTTCATCGCGGAGGGATCTTTTTCTGGTCAGTACGGGAAATGCCTGCAAAAGCTCCTTCGCTCCCCTATTCCCGCAGCTGCTCATTACTCACTAATAATGTTCGACTTTATGAAAAAATTTTTATTGACATCTCACTAAATTAGTGCTACAATATTCTTATCAAAAATCGAACAGGAGCTTCAGTCAGCTTATTACAGCGACCTTTAGGCAAGGACGCTGTGAAATAAATATATTTATGGAGGGGCATTACTATGCACAGTTACCTGAAAAGAACGACAGCAGCTGTTTGGGCGGCAGCTCTGTCTGTATGCGCGGTGCCGTATTCGGTCTGCGCTGAAACAGCCGTTGCGGCTGATACGCTCATGACCCGTGATATCTGGTGCGCTAATGAGGACGTCAACCGCTGGGAATCTGAACACTTCCAGTTCATCTGGGGCAAGAACGGAGCCGATTCTTCCAAGATCACAACCAGCTTCCTCGAGGAAAACGCCAGAAACCTCGAAGCGTGCTGGGACGTCTACATGAATGAACTCGAAATGGAGCCGCCTACACAGTCCGTGAATATGGCTCTGCGCGACGGAAATAAGTACAAGGTCAATTTCTACATCTCCGGCACCGGCCTTTCGCCGTTCACGGATGACTGGGCTTATATGGGCTACGATTCGCAGGGCTATGCGTTCATGTTCTGCTGCGTGGGAGCAATGCAGAATTCTCCTAATCCTTCGTGGGTCCTGCCTCATGAGTTCGGCCACGTCGTTACCGCTCATCAGCTCGGCTGGAACGATAACAAGTACGTCCAGTCATGGTGGGAGGCTATCGCTAACTGGTACCGCGAGCAGTTCCTCTATTCGGATTACTATAAGCAGTGGGCAAATGTCAACGGCGTTACAGACTATTTCGAAACCTATATGAAAAACCTCTGCTTCACGCCTATCCTCGGCAGGGATAACTACGCTTCGTGGGCGTTCCTTCAGTACATCACCGAAAATCCGGACAATCTCCCCGGCTACGGCAGCAGCTTCGTCAAGGACCTCATGCAGCAGGGTGAGCGCAATGAATATCCATATCTTGAAATTGAGCGCATCTCCGGCGCTGACATGAAGGAGACCCTCGGACACTATGCTAAGCGCCTCGCTACTCTTGACCTTGCTCACAAGAGCGACTATCAGGCGCGCCAGAACCAGCTCCTGAACAGCGGAGTATGGAACTGGGGAGAGATATTCACAGTCCTTGAAAAAACGACCGGCAAGGAGAATTACTATACCGTGCCGACGGAACGTGCCCCGCAGCAGTTCGGCGTGAATATCGTACCTCTTGAGGTGACCGGCAGCACGGTCTCAGTTACTCTTGAGGGACTTACAAACGTTAAGGGCGCAGACTGGAGAGCCTGCATCGCAGTCGAGCAGAAGGACGGTACTACCCGATATTCTGAGCTCTTCAGCTCCGGAGAAACTATGACTATGGACTTCGGCGAGAACGATGCTGCGGCTTATCTCACAGTTACTGCAACTCCCGATATGGATACCATCCAGCAGATAGGTGTTCCATGGGCTTACGGCACAGGAGAGTTCGACGAGGATCACTATCCATTCCTGAGCAAGACACGCTATCCGTGGGCTGTGACCATAGACGGCGCTGACATAAAGCAGACGCAGGACATCAATACCTCCGGCTGCTCCCCTCACCCGAACGGCGGCGGACTTGTTGCTAATACTGCGAAAGTCGATCCCTCCGTATATGTCGGACCTGACGCTAAGGTGCTCGGCTATGCTACGGTAAGCGGAAATGCTGTCATCGACGACTACGCTATCGTAACCGGCAGCGCTAAAGTTTCCGGCAACGCAGTAGTCAAGGGGCACGCTGTAGTAGCTGAAAACGCAACTGTCAGGGATAACGCTATAATCGCCGATCATGCCGGCGTTATGGGAAATTCCGTTATCTCGGACGACGCGCGCGTTATCGAGAGCGGACTTGTTTTCAACGATTATAAGGTAAGCGGCAGCGCTGCTGTCAAGGGCGTTTCCTACTGCCTTGCTAAAGGCTCGGCAAGCGGTCAGGCTATGCCGGACGGCGACTACTACGATGACAGCAGCCGTTCAATAACCGGAGGCTCAGTCTATGGCTGGACAAGTCCTGACAGCTATGTAAACTCCCGCCAGTACAACGACGGTCAGGTCGCAGGCCTGGAGTTCACCACTGACAGCTCCCTTATCGCCGAGGACAGCTACACCTCCACTTATGGTATGACTGTAGGTGCTCCTACCTGGAGTGAGAGCAGAACGAGTGCGAACGGCGTTCTCACGTTCAGCGGAAAAAATGAGTATCTTGCAGTTGACAGCTCATATGCTGCTCTCCGCAATGCAGAATACAAGACAGCAGTTCTTCTCCGTGACAATGAGCGTAAAAACCTTATTTACTTCGGCGGCGATGACCTTAAAAAGGGCATCACGTTGTTCGCTAAGGACGGAACGATCTTCCTTCTGGGCGGTGACAATACAGGCAGTTATGAGGTTTCGGTTGAGGATGCCTATGTGCCGGGTGAGTGGATAACCGTCAGTGCAGCTATCATCGACGGCAAGGCAACTCTCACAGTCAACAACGGCAGAGAGGTCAGAACAGCAAGCGGAGAATTTGCATTTGAACCTATTGAGGCGGTAAGTGCAGGATCTGTTTATCTTGTTTGTGCTGAAAACGGCTCTATGGACTATTTCAGGGTATACAATAAGGATGTTCCCGAGGCTGAGTATAATTATACCGAGAAGGAGGACGTTTCGGTCGAGGTAACGACCGTGAACGTCGGCGATATCAACTTCGACGGCAAAGTCAATGTTTTCGACTCGATACTCCTCAGAAGGCTGACTGCCGAACGCAGCGCAGAAGTAAGTACGAAGACTATCGCTGCGGCTGACCTTAACAGTGACGGCGAGATAAATATTTCTGACGTGGTCCTGATGCAGGGCTATCTGCTCGGCAGGTCGGAGCACTTCCCGGCAGGAGATACTGTTGAAGTGACCTTATGATCTGATCTCACAAATGAAACGAAAAAGACTGCCTTTTAGGGCAGCCTTTTCGTTTTTGGGGGACATAAGGAATCAATGATCAAATCCCGCCTAACGGCTTGGCACGCAATCTGCTTGCATATTTTCCGCCATCTTGCACAGAAATCCCTTGACATACGACAGTATGCCTGCGAAATTTCTGCACAATCTGACGAAAAATCTGACTGCGCATCTTGCGCACCAGATTTAATCATTGATTCCTTAAACTAATATTTTCGGTGTTGAAGCAAGCCCACTCTGCTGACCTTGCTTCAGCACCGAACGTGCTGAGTCTGCATTGCAGATAGATAAGGGGGGTATCGTATATCCGCCGGGACATGAGTTCCCTGCGGATATACGCCAATGAAGAATTTTACTTGTTGTAGGTCACCCACAGATAGCGTGCTGTGAGAGGAACATTACCATTGAAGGCATTGAGCCAATCCTTGATGCCGGCATCCTTTTCGTAAGAACCGGGCCATGCGTTCATCATGATCTTGCCGGGCGTCGTGGGAATGTTCTCACGGGCTGTATAAACTGCTGCACCGTCAACAAACCATGTAATGTGGTCAGGCTGCCAGTCAAAGCCGTAGGTATGGAAGCCCTGTGAAGCGTCAAATCCGAGATCATACATGAACTCATGACCGCCATTTCCGTTGGTATAGTAGTTGAACTGGACCTTAGTAGTGTCCTTGCCGAGTATCTCGATATCTATCTCATCCCACGGATTGTTGTCGGAGGGACCTGTGTAGGTGAAGAACGAAGAAACAACGCCGTCATTCTTTATAGCCTGCATAGAGGTCTCATAGTAGCCGTAGTGGTAGAAATCATTAGTGCGGAACTCTCCGCCGGAATAATGGGGATTCCAGTCAGTATTGCTGTCGTTTGTCCATTTCTGGTCAATGCTGAGCTCGAGGTGGTCACCGACGATAACGGCATTTTTTGTATACCACCAGCAGTCAAAGGGGCTGCCGTTTGTCCAGCCGTTTGACGCGAAGAAATCGCCTGCCTGTCCTGCGCGGAAGTTCGATACCATTGTTGCGCTGCTGTTCATGGGAGTGCCAAGGACGGGAAATCCTGCAACTTTATCCTCAACGGGTGTTGTGGCAGTTGTTGTGGTAGTTGTAGTAGTGGGCGGAGCTGTAGTAGTTGAAGTTGTAGTTGTCGTAATATCACCGCCGTTATTGCTCTTTTCAGGAAGTGAGCTGATAAGGTTGAGCTTATACTTCTGGATAGCGAGCGCATCCTTGTTTGTAATTCCGGGATTTCCGTCAACATCTGCCTTGACCTCGTCCTCCGGCTTGATTCCCTTTTCCTTGCCGAGGCCGTAAACATCCGGGTTTGAAACACACTGCATAACGAGTACAGCGTCAGCCATATTCACCTGTCCGTCTCCGTTAGCGTCGCCGTAAAGTATTCCGATGGGAGGATCAACGACCTGAGCCGATGCTGCATCTGTAGCTGAAACAAGGTAGGTAAGAGGAGAGTTCCAGTAAATGGTTATCTCGTTGGTCGAATAGCTCTCGGAATTGTCAACCCAGCACTTTGCAGCGGGTGCATCAGCACAGTAAGCCTTTGCAGCGCTGTCATCGAGGCTCTGGTCAACACCGCCTACAAGCATACCCTTCATTGCCTTTCCTGCGACCATAGAAGGACGGTGGTGAGGATTCTCAGGGGAAACTGTGCCGTAGCCAGTGAAGAAGCTTACTCCGAGCGGATTTACGCCGAGAAGATAATTGAGCTGCTTCTCGGAAGCGTTGAGGTACTCAGCCTTGCCGGTGAGCTTGTTTGCAAGCGCAAGGATAAGTCCCTTGTTTGCGATAGTCATATTGCTGCCCCAGTCGTACTTTGTGACAGCCACGCCGTAGCTGCTGAGGTCTGCAAGAGTAACAAGTGTATCAGCCTGACTGATAACTGCACTTTCTGCCTTTGTGTATACAGTGGAAGTCTTGTCGATGTCCTTCATGGTGAGCAGCGCGATATTGCCGTAATCACCGACGAGCGACCAGTCAAGTCCTGTGTATACATTAGAAATGCTGCTTAGATACTTCTCGCTGCCGGTAGCACGGTACATCTGAGCAGCAGCCCAGTAACGCTCGTCCTTGTCATTCCTGCTGAAATCAGCGTAATCACCGGTAACGATATCCTCCGGATTAACAAGAACATAGTTGGGATTCTGCTCGAGCCAGCCCCATGCCTTTTCAGCACAGGAGAGACACTTCTGCGCGAAGCTGCTGTCGAAGTCCTTGTAAAACTCATAAGCAAGAGCCATGGAAGCACAGAAATTCGCAGTTGCAGTTGAGGAGACCGGAGTTACGAACAGCTGACCTGTTTCAGCTGTAGGAGCAACGTAGCCGGGGAATGTCTTGCACGATACCTTGTGGAAAACGCCTCCGTCAGTATCCTGCATCTTCATCATCCATTCGAGCTCAAAGCGTGCTTCATCGAGAATGTCCGGAGTACCGTTGCCACTCTCGGGAATCCCGATATTGTCACCGAAAAGCGATGGATTTTCCTGATAAGCATAAAGAAGGTCGGCAATAGTCTTTGCTGCGGGAACAACATATCTTCCGTAGTCTCCGGCATCGTGCCAGCCGCCGGAAACATCTATCTGACGGTTCGTTCCGTAAACTGTAGCAAGCGAGGTATGGCAAGCTGCGTGACCGAAATCAGCGTCCTCTACCTTGACGCCGCAGCGCTGGAGATAGAGCATCCTCACAGAGTCGTCAATGAGGTTGGTATATACATTCTTGCCGATAGTGAACTTGTATGAATCTTCAAGACCGTCACAGGTGATGTAGTAATTGCCCTCCTCGGTAACTGAGGAGAAGTCACCCTGCCAGTTAGTCTCGTTAGCGGAGGTATTCTCCTTGCGGTTAGCGAGCGAGCCGGTGTAAACGGTCTGGTTAGTGTCGGCATTCACTACCTTGAACTCAGTCTGGTCGGTCACGCCGCGGAAAACAGCTATCTTCTGAGCTTCAGGTCTGTAGCCGACCTGATTGATGTTGATATTGTTCTCCTTGGTCTGAATAGCGGAGTAGTCCACCTTGCTGTCGTCAACGAGCTCGAGAGAAACGTTGTCGATGTAGATAGTATGCTCTGGGAGAACGCCCTCATGCTCGGTCTGTATACCGCAGTTGAACACGAGCTTTGCCATGATATCAGTCTCTTCCTTCATGGTGAACTCATAGTCAACGGTCTGAGGGGTAGATGTGAGCGAAAGTCCCTTCCAGGTATATGCCTGATAGGTACCGCCGTTCTGCTGGATCATTCCCTCGATGTAGCGGTCTGTGGAAGACGATATGTCGTATTTCAGACGGTAAACGCCGTTCTGGTAAAGCGGGATGATGTCGTAGAAGACCTGTACTGAGTAGTTCTTCTCGCCGACGTCAGAGACCTTCAGTGCAAGGCTGCCGTTCTCAGTGCTGAGAGTACACTTGCCGCCGGTCTCCTTGTAGGTTCCCCAGCCGGAAGTACCGGACTCGAATGTAGAGTTCTTGATGATGTTTCCGGCAGCGTAGGTAACGCTCGGAATAACGGGCATTGCTGATGCCATGATAGTGCAGGCAGCAGCTGCTGCTGCGAAGCGTCTGAGTGCTTTTGCTTTCATTGGAATTTCCCCTCTCGAATAATATTATTGCGGAAGCCGTGCTAAGTCTTCCTGTTCGATACTTGCACTATCATTATACATTGAAAGCTCAGCAAAAGTATACAACATTTATGACAAAAATGGTAAAATCATGATATTGCAAAAAAAAATAAAAGGACCGCTGTGTTCAGCGGTCCGGAACGATATTCACGTTATACTGCTTCTTGTACTTTTTCGGGGTAGTGCCCATGTACTTGCGGAAGATCTTGATGAAGTAGCTCTGTGAGCTGAATCCGAGCAGCGAGCTTATCTCTGTGTCGGAATATTCAGTGTAGAGCAGGAGTGCGGAGGCCTCCTCGATCTTGAGCTTATTCACATGGTCGCCGAACGACATACCGGTCTCCTTCTTGAAAAGCCGCGAGAGATAGGCTGAGCTGAGCTTCAGGTGCTGTGCGGTGCTTTCGAGGGTGATATGACTGTGGAGGTGGCGGATAATGTAGTCGATGGCGCGGACGATCTGCTTTGAGTAAACGCCGGCAAGCTTCTGCTGGCGCATTTTGTTGGTATAGTCGGTTATCATTTCGAGGTGTACGGTTCGGAGCTCCTCCTCGGTGGAGCACTTGTCGGTCTTCATGATGTAGAAATCACTGAGACTGTACGAGGTCTCAGGTGTCATGCCGCCCCTTATGCAGTAGCGGGCGATAAGCGCGGCAAGGATCACCATATGATACTTCATATTGCGGATGTAATCATCGCTGAGTACGCCGCAGCCCTCGCAGCAAAGCGGCTTCATGAACACGCGGACAAGCTCCATATTGCCGGAGCAGATGCTTTCGTAGAAGGCGATCTCACGGTCGAAGGAGGCGTGTTCAAAGTCATTCTCGTGCTGTGAGAAAAGGTGCTGAGCAATCATATTTTCGGTATTTGCATCCATTCTGATCCCTCCTGAGCTGTATATAAAAATTATATCATATCAGAAGTCAGAATGTCAAGCTCCGGCGCCGCAGTCGGAGATATTAATGCCGGGATAGTCTGAGCGGGACGGATGCTGTTCTCCCCCACGCTCCGAGCTGAGGCTGCGGTATCAGATATATTTCATCATTTCGCCTCGGATATCATCAAGGCGGGTGTCGGTCAGACCAAAGTCCATTTCCTTGTATGTCCAGATGCACCTGCCGATGCCGTGCCTTTCAAAAACGGAATTGATGCACTTCAGCCACCTGAGAGCATCCTCCGGCTCCACGACATCGATAACGCCGTATTCACCGCAGTAGAGCGGTACGCCGTACTCGTCAGCCTTCTTTATTGCAGTCGAGAACAGTTCCTCAAAGTAAGCCTCATCGCAGCCGGACTCATCGAAGCTCAGCCTTTTTTCCGGGTCGATATCGTTCGTCCAGTATGCGCCCTGGTGAGTGAAAATAAGCGGCTCATAACAGTGCATATTGTACACGACCCTGCTGTCAAAGGGCGGGTCAAGCTCGCAGACGGTGTCCGCAGCGTTGTTCTTATAGCTTCCGACAAGGATGATCGTCTCAGGAGCAAACTTCCTGATACGCGGGATACAGGTGCGGACTATCTCGTTCCACTTGCCGATGAACGCCTTGTCGGTGACCTCATTGAGCAGCTCGAAAGCAATATGATCCGGATCATTGCCGAAGCGCTTCGCGAGCTTTTCCCAGAGCCGGTAGAAGCGTTCCTGGTATTCCTCGCTGTCGAAAAAACCGCTCTCGCTCTCTGAATAGTAATCGAAGGAGAAGCCGGCTGTCTTATGCAGGTCAAGCACGGTGCTGAGCCCATATTTTGCGCATATCTCAACCGCAGCGGCGAGCCTGTCAAAGCCCTCCCCGCAGTAGGAGCCGTCACTGTTTTCGAGAATATTATAGTCAAATGGGATCCGCACATGATCTGCCCCCCACGACGCTGCAATGCGGAAGTCGTCCTCCCTGATGAAGCCGTCGAGCCTTTCCCTGCTGTAATCGCACTGTGAGAGCCAGCCGCCGAAATTTATGCCGCTGCGAAAATTCTTATACATCTGCATGGTAATACCTCCGAAGTTGAAACTGGCAGTATTATAGCATTCTGTGAAAATAAAATATACCAATTTCATGACATTTTTATCAGAAATTTGCCGTATCATTTTCGTCCGGACAGCAATACAGCCGTGAATGATTTCACGGCTGATCGTCTGATTTGTCCATACCCTTACATATGAAAATTCAGTTTTATTAAAACCGCTGCCGCCGATGTGCAGATGACGGCAGCGATTTTAAGCATTAGTTAAGAAAAGAACCAGTAATCCAGCGTTACGTCACCGCTGAATTCAATGTATATATCCTTTGTGCCTGTAGGAGAGGAAACAGCTCCGAGAGTCTGCTCGCCGCCTGCGCTGAGGTCGATATATCCAATAACATCGCCATTTACAGAGCCTGTGGTAAATTTGAGCTTTCCGCCCGAGCCCTTTGCTGTTATGCTCTTTACGCCCTTGGAGAGGTCGGCGCCGCTTACCTTGATCCAGTCGCCCTTCTTGCCCTTTACCGTTGTGTCCATAAGGCCCTCAACGGAGATATTTCTGGACTGGTTGGACATTGTTTCTGCCTGGACCTTTGAGTAAACATCAAGCTTTTCGATCTGTGAGCAGCCCTTCATGTCGATAGAGCATGAGATCTTTCCGGTGGAAGGATCATAGGTTGCCTCGTTGATCTGAGTTGAACGGTAGTTGCCGTCCTTTGTGAGCTCGCCCTTTTTGTTGTAGATCTTGAGACCGTCTGTTTTGACCATATCTGTAGCCTGCTTACGGGCGTGATATGCAACGTAATACTTATTCTTGAAGTATATGATCGAATGGTGGTTGTTACCGCCGTTATCAACAGCGCCTGTGCCGGGAAGAACCTTGCCTGCGAGAGTGCTCTGTGACCACGGTCCAAGAGGATTCTTGGAAGTCATGTAGCAAATTTCACCGCTTCCGAAGGATACGCCGTTAGTGGTGTTGCCCCACGGAACATTCCAGTTTGTGCAGTATGAATAATACCATGTGTCGCCGATCTTGATGAGGCTGGAGTCCTCAAAGAGATAGGGAGTATCCATGGTAACTGTTGATCCGTCGATAGAGATCATATCCTTGCCGAGCTTAGCGATACGGCCGGTCTGGGGATTAGCCTTGTCCTTGCCGTCAACGCCGCCGCCGAAAGCGATATAAGCCTCGTCAGTTGCGGGATCGTAGTAAACGCCGGGGTCGAACATCCATACTACGCCGCTGTTTCCGGGAGTATTCCAGTCAAGGAGTGCGTGACCAAGCGGGTCAGACCATGGACCTGTGGGGCTGTCAGCAGTAAGAACGCCGATGCCGCCGCCGCTGTTTGCGAAGTAGAGGAAGAACTTATCCTTGCCGTTTATGGTCTTCCATGCAGCATCAGGAGCCCATGCACGGTTAGCCCACTTTGCGGGGCCGCCAAAGCCGTCTTTTCCTGCTACCGGGATAGCTCCGTGGTCAGTCCAGTTTACCATATCGGATGTGGAAACGCAGTTGATAGTACCGGAGTTGTAGGTATTTTCCTGATACTGACCGCTGCTGTTACGCTCGAAAGCGTCATTTGTGGTGTAGATGTAAAGTCTGTCCTTATAGACCATCCAGCCGGGGTCTGCGCCGAAGCGCTGAGTGGTCATGGGGTTGTTTTCGCCGTCCTTCTTCCAGCTTGAAGCAGCAGTTATACCGCTGAATGCGCTCTCGAATACCGCAGTATCAGGAGCAATTATCTCAGGCTCGGGGAATTCTGTGATCCTGCCCATAACGTAATTCTGGAGGAGAACAACGTCTGCGATCTCGATCTTTCCGTTCTGGTCAACGTCAGCAGCCTTTAATGCAAGAGCGTCATTTGTGCCCTTAACGAGAGCCTTGCGGGCAAACATAACATCGAATACGCTTATCTTGCCGTCAAATGTAGGATCGCCGATGTTGAGTGTGCGGATAACAGGCTTTTCGGGGCCGTTGATCTTTGTGCCGGCAACAGCGCCTATTACTTCGTCAATGTAGAAGTTATCGGTAGAGTCGTCTGATGTCTCAACATAGATGAGCATATCAGTTGCGTCCGCAGGGATCTTGTAATTGGGATTTGCAAGCTGGAGCCATGCGCCCTTGGGAGCGCTGCCGCTTGCGATCTCATCGTAGTGAGGTTTACCGTCTGACCCTGTGTACTGGAGAGTGAACTTGTAGTCCACAACATCATTGCAGTCAAGTCCGCATACGATAGCTGAGAAGCTGAATTCCTCGCCGGGAGTGAACGGATTAGCGCTTATCGAGAAGCTTGCACCGTTCCATGAAGCAGTTCTTTCGGAAACGAGGAGTGATTCAGAGCCTGCATAAGCAGTTCTGCCGCTTGTCATTACTGAAGCAGCGCCTCTGCCTGCCCAGTTGAAGGTATCTCCCTCGAAGGTGTGGTGGAAGTAATATCCGTTCTGGTCAGGCTCGATCAGAATGGGTTTGAAGCCTGAGCTTCCGGGGCCTGTATAGGGGATGCCTGTAGTCCACTGTGAATCGGGGATTATGCTCTGGATAGCGGTATAAGCGGACTTAGGCTGCCAGTCAGCGGTATAGAGAAGGGGCTGATTGCTTTTTCCGGTGTTCTTGTCAGTAGCTACCCATGAGTTCTTGTCATCAGGTCCCCATACCTGAACGAGAGTAACGTTGCCCTTGTACTTGCCGCTCTTGTTTACGTCAACACAGTGCTGGAAGATTGCCTTGTACTTTTCAGCCTGCTGGTCGAGGGAATACTTGCCGCCCTCGGTGGAGATATCGAGCTCAGTTACCTGAACATCAATGCCGAGCTCAAGGTATTTATCCATAGCAGCGAGGTATGATGGCGTTCCGCCCCAGTCCCACTGACCGGAGGCTGCACTGACGTGAGACTGCATACCCATACCGTCGAGCAAGCCTTTATCGTGGAGGGGCTTGAGGATGGTGTTTATGATGCAGTTCTGCTTGTCAGAAGCGAATTCGTTATAGTCATTGTAGAAGAGCTTACAGGTCTTGGGAGCGTACTTTCTTGCATAGGTAAAAGCGCTTTCAACGAATGAGTTGTCTCCGTAGACCCTTACCCATGCAGATGAGCCGTTCTGACCGTTAGTGCCGTTTGTAGGTCTGAGACCGCCCTGTGTAGCGGTACCGTCGTAGACTACCTCATTACATACATCGTATGCGTAGAGATCAAGGCTCGGATACTGTGTAGCGTACAGATTGAACATATTCTTGATGTAGCTTTCCATACGCTGTTCCATAACAGACTTGGATACATAAGCGCCGCTGTCACTGAAGTTCTGCTTGAAGAACCACTCAGGGGTCTGGCTGTGCCATACAAGAGTATGACCGCGGAATGCGATGTTGTTCTTCACGCAAAAGTCTGCGATAGCCGCAAACCTGTTGGAGCTTACCTTAACGTTTGTATCTGTCGAGCCGCTCTGCACGATAGTTGCATCGGGCTTTGTCTCGTTCTCGCACTCGATAGCATTGTGATCCTTTATCATGATAGCCTGTATCGTGCTGTTGTTCACGGTACCGCCGTTGAGGATATTGCCCACGCGGAAATACTCGCCGAACTCGTCCTTGAGACCCTTTCCGGCAGGAGCAGCGTTTGCTGTGCCAGCCTGCTTCTTCTCGGTGATGAGGACGTTATCGAAGGCGAAATCGTTTGTGCTTTCGGTAGTGATCTTTATCTCGAACTCGCAGGAGTTCTTCGGAGCCTTGTAGCTTGTGGAGAGGGTAGTCCAGTCGCCGCCCTTCACGTCCTCTGAGAGGAGCTCAACGGTAGTCTCGTCGCCGGAGATGAGGTCGCGGCAGAGTAGGCTGATGTGGAAGGTCTCGTCGGTCTCGCTGAAAACATCGAAGCTGTATTTATACTTCACACCGCCCTCAAGGTACAGTCCCTTTGAGGCAGCAGCACCGTCTTCGGAAGAGGTCCTGTCGGAGACGAGCATACCTCTTGAACCGCCGTATCCTAAGCCGTTTACTGCGGTGATCGGGAATTCCGGTGTAGTGCCGTGCCAGCCCTCATAATCGGTCTCAAAGCTGTTTGAAACGATCTCGGCTGCATAGGTAGGGACTATGAAATCGGGCATAGATGCGAAAACAGATGAAAAGCATACGGCAGCAGTAAGTGCTGCGCATATCCTGTTTTTCTTCATGCAGATCACTCCTTCTGAAAAATAATTTGATAGACTGATGTTCAGTTTTATGTTGACTTTATTATACACTATTCATTTTTTGTTCACAACCCACAATGTGAAGATTAGGTGGATGATTTCAATAAACGAGGTAGAAAATATAGTATTTTTTGTGCTTGATTTATTATTATATATAAAAGTCATCGAGATGTCAATGAATTATCGTGCAAGATTTATAACAATATTGTGCTAAGCCTCAAATGTAAAAGATAGATTATAATTCACAGAAAATTTACAGCAGCACTAAAGAACAGCAAACTTATTCTGCCTCCGACTATGAGTTTATGACAGATCATCATATACAATTAGTATTCAAACTTCATCCTTGCTGCTTTAAATCAGCCCCCTGCTGCCATGAGGCTGCTGTACACCTTATAAAAAAGCGCTCAGATGATCCTGAGCGCTTTTCATATTCTGCCTGCATAATACCAGCTTCCAACGCTGATAAACAGGTTCTTTCCAGAAGTTTTATTTGCGGTACATCGGAGTAAAGTTTTTTACCGCCATTCAGCCGTTCCCTTGTCGGAAAGCTCGGCATAGTAAACAAGTATCGCAGAGGCATCAGTCGCGGTTATCTTGCCGTCGCCGTTGATGTCGCCGGCTGCCTTTTCGCGAGCATTGAACGTTTCTACCCCTGTGTCAGCGATCACAGCATACTCTACAAGCGCAGCAGATGCGTCAGTCGCAGTTACCTTGCCGTCGCCGTTGATATCGCCTTTGATATAGCCCGGGATATGCACTGCAAAGGTCGACGGATAGAAAATATCGCCGGTCTTCTCAGGCGCGGGGGCATCCTCAATAAGCTCAAATGTGCTCTCAGATGCCTCACTGTCCGCAATGAACGTGTAGTCGTAGACCGTGAAGCTGTCCGGATTTTCAAGTCCGTCAGGTATGTCAAAGACCAGGTCGAGCGGCTCAGTGGAGGCGCCTGTTGTTGCGTCCGTGAAGGATATTTTCATCATATAATTCCGGTAATCCGCCTGGGAATTATCCCTGCCCTCGATCTCGAAGCAGTAGTTCACAGAGCTTTCAAGCTCGTTTTTATAATACGCGATGCTGCTGCCCTCGGGCGAGGTGAAGCTGATGTCCGCGGAGGCTGTCAGCTCAGCAGGCATTCTCACGATCACCATACCGTTTACATCGTTCTTGTTGAAGTCCGCAAGCACCGGCGTAAGCTTCGTCATTTTCTCCTCGGCAGCCGATGTGCTGAATGCAGGCACCGCCGCAAGAACTGCTGCTGTCAGCGCTGCCATAAGCTTATTTATCCTCATTTTAAGTTCAACTCTTTTCTATAGTTCTTACCGAGCTGCCGTCGCCGTTCAGCACGGTTATTGATATTCTGTCGGGGTCTATGTCCTCGTCTGTCTGGATATAAAGCGAGAAGCCGTTGTCCTCGCAGCCGATATCGCCGAGCTTTGATCCCTCATAGCAGTTGAAAGCCTCGTAGGTCTTTCCGCCGGCGTTCACGAATATCCTTGCACTGTCGCCGCTGAAGAAGCAGTCCGGCAGCACTCCGTAGACGTGGGTCAGCATACCGCTTTTTTCTGCCCTTATAACAGTCTCACTGCCCTCGTAGAGCTTCGGCACATGACCGCTCGTGTCAGCCTCCGGAGCCGGCATGATGGGCGCGTATTTCTGAAGATCGCCGAGATTTCGCTCGACTATCTCGATAATCACAGTCTTTCCGCTGATATCTGTCAGACGGTAAGGCACAGCGCGCGAAAACTCCGCCTTCTCAAAGCATTCAGCCATGTAGGGCAGTATAGCCTCGCCGTATGAATCACGGAACATCAGCAGTTCTCCCTCGCCGGTGCCGCAGTGGGTCTTTATCGTTACATCGTCCAGCGCCCTGAACCTGCCCTCATAGACGTAGGTATACTCATAGTCGCTGTAGACCTGAGTGTCCCTCGCACTCTCCGCAGGATAGAGCATTGCTGCAAGGTCGCCGAGACGGTCATTGCGTGTGAACCAGCCGGTGCCTGCGGGGCAGCTCTCCCTCCCGAGCATTTCCATGAGCTTGACATGACCTGCATAGGCTCCGAGATTGTTCCAGTGGGTATCGGTCTTGTGATAGAGCGGGATGCTCGAATCAGTCTCAAGGATCGTCTTCTTCATGTCACAGAAAAACTCGTCGCCGGAAAGCGCCTCCGTCAGCATTTCGTAGTTGCTTGCACTGCCGCTTGACTTATAGTTGAAGGGCATATGCTCAGGGTAAACGGTATTCTTGTTCGGCGCACAGGTGAATATGAACTGAGCGTTGTTTTGACTGCACCAGTTGTCCACAAGCTCAAGGTTATGGCGGATATTTTCGATCCCGCGGCTGCTGAGGGTATTTATCCTCAGGAAATCATCTGCGGTATCGCCGTAATACAGCCATCCGTCCCTGCCGACTATGACATCGGGATTGGCAGAGGTCCCGAAAACCGCAGAGCGAAGCCTTCCGTCCGCAGTAACGAGCTCCTGTCTGAGTGCCATATGATCTGAGAACCAGCTCTCGAACTGACTGAAATAGTCAAAGTTAAGCTTACCGTCCTCCCTGAACTTCGGGAACTCAGCGAGCTTCCGCTTTTCCTTAGTGCTGTCGTTTTTCAATACCGGCATAAGCGCCGAAGGTACAAGACATACCCCGACAAACACCGCCGAATAGAGACGGTAAAGTACGTTTTTCTTCATATCCGCCTCCTAAAATCTGAAATAGATAAATGGGTTATAGCCTGCCGATGAGAGCGAAGCTATACATACCAGAAGCATCACAAGCGATACACAGTACGCGCAGGTCTCGCCTGCCGCGAGCGACTTCTGAGACTTCATCCTTCCGCGCACCGTCTGGATAACCGGCATCGAGAACAGCACCGCTGCTGCAAGCATTATCAGGTACATCGGTGTGAGCTGACTGAGAAGCATCGAGTGCTCTGCGCTGCCGCCTGCTGACGGACTGAACATTTTCCCGATGAACCGGCAGGCTTCCGTAAGATCATCCGCACGGAAGAATACAAACGCTATCACTGTCACGAACACCGCATAGATATGCCTCAGCGGACGCAGCCAGTTCTTAGGCTTCAGTATGCCATAGGACTCCAGCATCATGAACGCGCCGTTGAGAAGTCCCCAAACGATAAAGTTGAGGCTCGCGCCGTGCCACAGGCCGGTGCAGAAGAACACGATGAGCTTATTGAGCGCCGTGCGGACTTTTCCCTTGCGGTTGCCGCCGAGTGGAATGTAGAGGTACTCCTTGAACCATGTGGAAACGGAAATATGCCACCTGCGCCAGAATTCCTGCATACTCTGCGAGATATAGGGATAGTTGAAGTTCTCGCGGAAGCTGAACCCGAACATTGCCCCAAGACCTATCGCCATGTCGCTGTAGCCGCTGAAATCAAAGTATATCTGGAAAAGATATGAAACAGCTCCCAGCCACGCAAGTCCCATTGAAAGCTCACCTGCTCCGAGGCCGTAGACATAGTCCGCGGCAAGAGCCATAGTATTTGCGATGAGCAGTTTCTTTGAGAGCCCGAATATGAACCTTCGTATACCCTGCGCCGTCCGCTCGGGAGTACACTCCCTGTGGTCTATCTGATCGGCGAAGTCGTAGTATTTCACGATAGGTCCTGCGACGAGCTGCGGGAAGAAGGTGATGTACAGCGCGAGCTTGTAGATATTGCGCTGGACGTACTTTGGCTCCTTGTAGGCGTCGATGACATAGGACATCGCCTGGAACGTATAGAACGAAATGCCTATCGGGAGCGCTATCTTCGGCACTGTCACGCTTATGAACGGCAGCTTGTTCAGCATCTCCGCGCCGAAACCCGCATACTTGAATATACCGAGCATGGTGAGATTTGCGGTAACTGCTGCTGCGAGCACCGGCTTCTTAGCCTTTGAGCTGCTCGCCATGAACAGCCCGAACAGGTAGTTCATGATAATGGAAATTATCATCAGGACGACTGCCTTCGGTTCGCCGAAGGTATAGAACAGCAGGCTGAATATCAGCAGCAGCACGTTCTTGCCGGTCGTCCCGGGGACTATCCGGTAGAGTATATATACCGCCGTCAGAAAAATGAAAAGGAATACGGGACTGCTGAAAACCAAAACAGCTCCCCCTTATCAGTAGTTGAGAACGTATTCGATCTGAGTGACGCTGTCACCGCTCATGGTGAAGTACAGTGAATATGTTCCGTAGTTATAGTCGATATCGCCGTTGCCCTGAACGGAGCCGCTGCCGTAAGCTGCCTCGACCGCACTCTTTGACGAGCCTACAGTTATGCCCTCGGGTGTGGAGTAATTGCTGCCGGTGATAGAAAGCGTAGCTACACGATGGCTTCCGCCTTCACTGTAGCACATAGCCTTCATTCCGCTGTATTCGTAGATATAGTTATTATCATCGTCACCGATAGGCAGGCAGGACTGTATAACGTATGTAGTGTATCCCGTGCCATAGGTGCCGGTCAGAACGCTTATATCGCTGCCGAGATAGTCTGCGCCGTTTACCGGGCTTGCTGATACCTGCGCCGATGTGGGAGCCTCCGTGGGAGCTTCTGTAGGTGCCTCAGTAGGAGCCTGTGTAGCCTTTTCCGTGGGAGCTTCGGTCTTTTCCTCAGTTTTTGCCTTGGAAGAAGCCTCTGTCTTTTCCTCCGATGAAGCCTCGGTGGAAGCCTCTGTTGTTTTTTTGCCGGTGGTCTTAGCCTCGGATGAAGCCTCTGTGCTGCCGGATGTACTCTCTGAGCTGCCCTCAGAAGCCTCGGTGGTATTGCCGACCTTTACAGTTACTGAGCTGCTTTCGTCATCGACCTTTCCGCATGATGTACTCATTGCTGCGAACACGATAGCTGCCGCCGCAATAGCTGTTAATCTTCTCTTCATATTATATTTCCTCCATTATATATAGTGAACACCAAAAAATTTTTTCGTTTTCTATATCTTCCTCAATAAACAGGATATACATACTGCGTTATAGTATATCCGAGTCCTGTGTCGCGCAGTCCGCCGGGAATGGTGTTGTACGGTATCCCGAGTGCAGCGCTCGTTGTGGCAGCATAGCCGTTGCAGGTGTCATAGGCTATCCATTCGCCGTTTATCTTTACCTCGTTCCAGTAATGCTCGGAGCTTCCGCGTCCGGTACCGTAAACGATACGGCTCTCAAGGTTAGCCTCCTGGAACAGCAGATCGGTTATCGCTGCAAAATAGTAGCACACAACGTACCTGTTCTGGATAGAGTAATTTGCGAAATAAGACCAGCCCACGGTATTTATCTGTGCAAGTGATCTTGTATCCTCGATGTACTTGTAGCTGTTGTGGGTGACAACGTAGTTGTATATCTCATTGGGAGTGCTGCCATACTGTGCAAGGATAGCGTCTGCCTTCTTCTGGACATCACTGAGAGGCTTGCCGACACCGTCGCTTCCGAAGCGATAGCCTTCTATCGACTTGTTCACTGCCATGAACCCCTTATCCGGGTCAAAATAATACACCTTGCCGCCGATAGTCTGGAGGCCGAACACCATGTGTCCTTCCGCGTCGAAGTAGTAGGTGCCGTCCGCAAGAGTTGCAAAGCCCGTCTGGATAACTCCGTTGTCGTCGATGTAGTATTTGTAGGAATCTATCTTTACTCGTCCGGTGAGCATCTTGCCCTGAGCGTTGAAGTAATATCTGTTCCCGCCGAATTCACAGAAGCCGGTGAGGATATTTCCCTCCGCAGTGACGTCAGCGCCGTAGCCGTAGACTGCCCCGTCCTTCTCGATGAAGAATGCCTCAACATAGCCCGAACTTCCGATGTAGCAGCGGCTGCCCTGATATTCGTCAAAGGCTGAAACGATCATTTTTCCGTCAGTTCCGAAGTTGTACACCTTTCCGTCAACGGTCTGCCAGCCGGTCACAAGAGCTCCGCCCTCATCCGGGCTGAAATAGTAGGTGCCGTCCGAAAGAGCGATTATACCGGTCTGGATAACGCCGTTTTCATCGGTATAGTATTTCAGGTCGCCGTACTTTTTCCTGCCGATGAGAAGGTCTCCCGTATTGGAGAAAAGGTAAGTCTTTCCGTCTATCTCAGTTGGTCCCATAGCATAGGCGAGCGTATCAGGAGAATAATAGCGGCGCGTGCCATTCACTGTCTGCCAGCCGGTCTGGATAATGCCATCCGCGTCGGCTATGTAGTAATTGCTGCCGACCTGAAACTCACCGGTATATCTACCGTTCTCCTCATCGGAATAGTACCAGTCATCGCCGAGCTTCATGAAGCCGTACTGACGGGTATGATCCTCGGAGAAGTAGTAATACTTATCACCGACAAGCGCCCATCCGGAAACAAGCTCGCCGTTCTCGTCAGCAAAATAGTCATTGCCCTCATACTCGAACGCACCTGTTACTCTGCCCTTCTGGGCGTCGATGTAGTAATCCTTGCCGTCGAGCGTTATGAGGCCGGTCACAAATGCACTGTCCTCGGGTCTGTAGTAGAAATACTTCCCATTGACCTCCTGCCAGCCGGTCGCAATAGTGTAGTCCTCGCTGCTGAATACGAATGGCACGCCGTTTATCTCGACTGCGCCGGTCGCAAGAGAGCCGTCAGCGTTGACATAGTAGGTCTTTCCCTCATAGCTGACCGTTCCCTCATTCTTTCTGAGTGCGCCGTAACTGAGGTCAAAGAAATAACCGGCATCGTCAGTGATATATATGCCCTTGACCTTGCCGTCCTCGGAGTCTATGTAGTATTTGTCTCCGTTGTACTCCAGCCAGCCGTACACTGCCTTTCCGGTCTCGGGGGAGAAGTAGAGCCTTCTTCCGCCGACAGTTCTCCAGCCTGTCCTGAGGACGCCTGTTGACGAAAAGAGGTAATCCTGACCGCCTATGGTCTGCTCACCCGTCATGTAGTCACCATTGTAGTCAGTGCAGTATATCCTGCCGTCCTCATCGGTGGACCAGGTATAAGCCGGCACCTTTTCGGAAGTCTCCGCAGCAGAGGCGCCTGCCGGTACTGCCGCGAGAGCCGTAAGGAGCGCTGCCGAGGCTGCCGTTACCAGAAAAACGTTCTTTTTCATTGTTATACTCCTTTCAGATTTTATATATGATCACGGTAAAATCACCGCATAAAAAACATTCGTGCATGAGCAGAGAAATCAGACACGATTTTCTGCTCATGCACTATTATTATATCAAAGTTTTTTATTTACTGCAACCGTTTTTTTGATTTTTTGCAGTTTTTTTGCCGGAAATTTACGGTATTGTAATATTTCCTGTATATGACTTTCCCTGTTCTGTTTATTCTGGCATAGCCTCGCTTGTATTTCTTACGAAACGCTCGGAGCTCTCGCCCTGACGGATAATAGGAGACTCCGGCTTCCACTGGATGTAGAAGTTGTCATCGGTTATCCATACCACATTGCCTGTGCCCCAGAGCTCACCGCTGTAGCCGACCTCGCGGTCAAGAACTATTATCTCGATATGGCTGTCATTTGTGAAGTAATTATACTCAAAACTGAAGCCCGAGCAGGTATTGGAGTTATAGTATGTTCCGTAATGGCTCTGGCTGTCAAAATACCAGTAGGAGCTGCCGCACCAGTCAGATGTCCAGTAGCCGTCTATGGGATGTATAACGCACTGATTTGTCATGGGATTGTACATATCCGGTGTATTTTCAGTTGTCTGTTCTGTCGGCGGTTCAGTCGTGTTCTGCTCCTCAGGTTCCTTGTTGATGTTGATCTCAGCATAATCAGGATCAAGCCAAAGCGGATCATTTTCTGTTGGCTTTTCAATTGTCGCAGTCTGCGGCGGGCAGGTAGTAGGCTCGCCGGAGTCTGTCGGGATCTCGCTCACCGGTATACACGGCAGATGTATTACCTCGCCCGGCTTGAGATTTCTGACGACATCCCAGTATTCCTCGGGAATCTCCTTCATCCATGCCTCATACTGCTCATCGTCAACATTCTCCGGAACTGTGTATTCCAGATAGCTTGCAGGCTCAGTGCAGTCCGGCTCCTGAACCGAAGCTCCCTCCGTATCAGCCTGCAAAGGAAGATCGACCTCCTGAACTGACGTATCTTCAGTAACAGCCGCAGCATTTCCCGCGCCGTCCTCATCGGTTGTGACAAGCGCCTTCTCACTTTCAGTCGGCGCGTTGTTCTTCAGATGCCTGCCGAACGCGAACGCTCCGCCGATGCCTCCGACGAGTATGAACGCTGCTGCCGCTGCCGCGAAGCTGCGGTATTTCGGTGCTCTGCCGCGCTCAGTACCGGAAACGGTGATCTCTCTGCCTTCCTCAGCGCTGCCGAGGCATTTCCGGAGTATGCGCTCCTGCGCCTTCGCGTCGAGCTCAGGCACGTTTTCTGCTAATCTTTCAACAGTCTCTCTGTCAAGATCAGTAAGTTCATTTAATATATCCTTTTTCATGATCGTCACCCCTTCATGATTTCCTTTAGTTTATTCCTTGCCCTTAGGCTGCGCTTTCGGACAGCGTCCGTGCTCATACCGAGCCGCTTGGCGATCTCCCTCAGCTTCATATTGTAGAAATACTGCAATATGATTATCTCACTGTCAGGCTTGCCAAGCGCCTCGACCGCTTCCCAGAGCCTTTTCTTCATCAGCCGCCTGTCAGTCTCAGACTCGGTATCGTCCTGTGAGGGAACATCCGGAAGCTCGTCGCTGCCGCTGAATTTCTGCCTGTAGCTTAGCCTCCGGAAGAAGTCAACAGCCTTTCGGTCGGCAATGCTGCCGATGTAGGCCCTGATATTCCCCCTGTCCGGAGAGAAGCCTCCCAGAGAGGTATATATCTCCACAAATACCGCGCTCACGCAGTCCTCGACGTCCTCGCGCGTACCGACGCGGTTGAGGCGGTTCATCACGACGGCATAGACATAGCCGCTGTAGTTCTTTATAAGTTCACGGTAAATCTCCTCCGGCGAGCCTCCGGATAGCTCCGGCCGGTCTTTTTCCGCCATGCGCCTCACCTCCTGTTTTGTGCTTCACTTATAGCAAACGGCAAAATCTTTTGGCGTTTGCTATTTGCCGATACGCAGGGAGCAAATCTTTGATTTGCGTATCTGCGAGGCACTTTAAATCATTTATTAATGTCTGCTCAACAACTAAAAATTGGCTTTATACAGCTTTTAAAAGCCAATTTTTAGTTGTCAAAGTGCAAGAAAAAATAAATTTTCCGATATTTTTTCTTGCACTTTGTTTTGCCCGACAGGGCAAAATGAGCATG
>CAMOXW010000095.1 GCA_946629405.1 uncultured Ruminococcus sp. | reverse complement strand
TATCGGAAAATTTATTTTTTCTTGCACTTTGACAACTAAAAATTGGCTTTTAAAAGCTGTATAAAGCCAATTTTTAGTTGTTGAGCAGACATTAATATAATTGTATAAGAAGGGAGGACTTGCTATCAAAACTGTTGAGATATTCTCCGATGGCGCTTGCAGCGGTAACCCCGGCCCCGGAGGCTATGGCGTGATCCTGCGCTTCGGCAATGCCGAAAAGGAACTCTCCGGCGGCGAAAAGGCTACTACCAACAACCGCATGGAGCTGCTCGGCGTTATTACCGGCCTCGCTTCCCTGAAAGAACCCTGCCGGGTCATCCTTACTACGGACAGCAAGTACGTCGTCGACAGTATCACAAAAGGCTGGGTCTACGGCTGGAAGAAAAAGGGCTGGATAAAATCCGACAAGAAGCCTGCCCTTAACGTTGACCTCTGGGAAAGGCTCCTGCCGCTCCTTGATACGCACGACGTCACCTTCAACTGGGTAAAGGGTCACGCTGGTCATCCCGAAAATGAACGCTGCGACAGACTTGCAGTCGAACAGCGCGATAAATTTGCAAAACTTTAACAGGAGGTTTCCAAAGTGGAAAAAAGATTCATATATGCGGATAATGCCGCTACTACCGCCGTTTCTGAGGAAGTGCTCAACGCTATGCTCCCCTACTTCCGTACTGCCTACGGCAACGCTTCAAGCATCTACAAGCTCGGCAGAGACGCTCAGCGCGATGTTGAGGCTGCACGCGAAAAGGTCGCTAAAGCCCTCGGCGCTGAACCCCGCGAAATATTCTTCACAAGCTGCGGCTCAGAATCCGACAACTGGGCTATCAAGGGCGTTGCCGAAAATATGGCTAAGAAAGGCAAAAAACATATCGTCACTTCCGTTTTCGAGCATCACGCTGTGCTCCATACCTGCGAATACCTCGAAAAACACGGCTATGAGGTCACCTACGTCCCCGTAAGCAACAAGGGTCTCATCGACCCACAGGACGTTAAAAATGCTATCCGCGAGGATACCGCCCTCGTTACCATTATGTTCGCAAACAATGAGATCGGCACTATCCAGCCTATCGAGGAGATCGCTGCAATATGCCACGAAAAAGGCGTCCTCTTCCATACCGACGCCGTTCAGGCTGTAGGCCATATCGACATCGACGTCAAAAAAATGGGCATCGACCTTCTCTCACTCTCCGGCCATAAGATACACGCTCAGAAAGGCATCGGCGCTCTCTACATCCGCAAGGGAATAATCCTCCCCAACCTCATCCACGGAGGCGGTCAGGAACGCGGAAAACGTGCCGGTACTGAGAACGTGCCCGCTATAGTAGGTCTCGGTGTTGCTATCGAGGCCGCCACTAAGGATATCCCCGCAAAGAACGCTTCCATTACCGCTAAGCGCAACCGCCTTATCGACGGTATACTCAAGATCCCCTACACCCGCCTCAACGGTGACAGGGACAAGCGCCTCCCCGGAAACCTCAACATCTCTATCGAGGGCATCGAGGGTGAATCACTCCTCCTTATGCTCGATATGAACGGTATATGCGCCTCCTCAGGTTCAGCCTGCACTTCCGGCTCACTTGACCCCTCACACGTTCTCCTCTCTATCGGTCTGAAACACGAGATAGCTCACGGCTCCCTCCGCCTCTCGATTGAGGACGATGTTACTGACTCTGACGTTGATTATATCATCGACGTTCTCCCCGGCATCGTTAAGCGCCTCCGTGAAATGTCACCGGTATGGGAGAAGATGATGAAGGGCGAGGCTTACGAATAATGGGTCTCCTCAGCAAGCTCTTCGGCGAACGTCAGCATGACTTCCTGACAGATGACGAAAGGGAGCTTCGTGAATATGAGGAAAATGTGTACCGCGCAGAATCCGGCGTCGCTGAGCACTGCCACGCAGAGCTCATCATCACAAGCTCTCTCCCCGCAGCGGACGGCAGAACTGTGATCGTCGGCTCCGTTACCGAGGGCACGTTCAGAACAGGTGACAAGGTGGATATCACCCTGCGGAACGGTCAGCACATTTCCTCGGAAATCATCGCTATCACCCTTTCAGCCGGACTGAGCGGAAATGCTACCGAGGGTCAGAAGGCCGAGTTCCTGCTCGGCACCTCCGATTCAAAGCTCATCAAACGAAACGATATTATAAAAAAGATCATAAATGAAGCCGCTCACGAATAAGGACAGGCTCAAAACACAGATAGGAGTAATATTATGTTATACAGCGAAAAGGTTCTCGATCATTTTTCAAATCCCAGAAACGTCGGAGAGATAGAAGACGCTGACGGAATCGGCGAGGTAGGCAACGCTAAGTGCGGCGACATCATGAAGATGTACCTCAAAATAGACAAGGGCATTATCAGTGACGTAAAGTTCAAGACATACGGCTGCGGTGCTGCTGTTGCTACTTCCTCAATGGCTACCGAGCTAATCAAGGGCAAGCCCGTGGAGGACGCTCTCAAGCTCACAAATCAGGCTGTTGTCGAGGCTCTCGACGGTCTCCCGCAGGTCAAGATACACTGTTCAGTCCTCGCAGAGCAGGCTATAAAATCTGCCCTCTCCGATTACTACACAAAGCAGGGAATTGATCCACTCCCGATTGTCGGTGAGATCAAAGAGCCCGAGGAGTAATAAAAGGGACTTGCCTGATGGCAAGTCCTAAATTTATAACCATGAAAAAAACTCTCTATACTCTGCTTAACCCCGGACTTAAAACTGCACTTTTCGTCATCGTCTGTGCCGTTCCGGTAACGGTAGTCGGACTGCTGATGCAGGATCACCCATTCAGCTACTTTGCATATCTGTATTCAGCCTATGCACTGGTCGTGCTGTGTACAAACATCCCACGGGCAAAAAGACGTATCCATGAGCTCCTGCACGGAGATGACCTGAGAGCTGTAGTGTGGCTGAGGAACAAGATGAACAGCCATGCACTTACAGCAAGATATATGCACGACAAGGATTTCAGGGCTACCGTAGCTCTTTACTCCGGACAGCTCATAAACCTGCTGTATGCTTCATACAAGATTTCCACCGGTATCTATTATGATTCAAGCTGGATGTGGACTGGCGGCATATACTACGCGGTCATATTCGCTATACGCTTCTATCTTGCACATGACATCCGGAATATCCCGGACAAATCCGATGCAAGATTTCTCTCAGAGATGAGGACATACAGAAAATGCGGTTCCCTGCTGCTCATTCTCAGCCTTGCAATGAGCGGTATGACTATCCAGATGACTGTCAATAATAAGCATAATGAATATCCGGGCTTTATTATCATTATAAACGCCCTGTTTACCTTCATCTATTTCTTCACCGCAGCAGCTAAGCTGGTTTCCTTCTCAAAAAGAAATTCTCCGATATTGAAAGCCTCCAAGAATCTCAGTATGATCGCCGCCGCAATGTCCATGTATACCCTACAGACAGACATGATACCCGCTTTCGGAAATGACGATGCCTACAGAAAACTAATGAATATCATTACCGGCTCTGCGGTCATGGTATTCTGCGTCGGAATGAGCGTCTATATGCTCATACGGTCATCATTCGTGTTAAAAAGATCCCGAGGCTGAAAAGCTTCGGGATCTTTTATTATTTAAGATCATAGTCGTAGAGGGATATCATTATAATGTTCAGGTCATATACCCTCTCCGTAATGCCGTGAGCCTTGAAAAGCTCATAGCCTATCCTCATTCCCGTGTCGCTCAGCGCCTGATCCGTTCCAAAATTATCCTCCCTTTTGCTCTGCTCGATAGCATCCTTGTAAGCATCAAGCTCATCCCGCGGAACGTATGAGGGGTATGGCAGCTTTATGAACTCAAGCGACTTTCTCCCGTCATCAAGCTGCTGCTTTATATAATTAAAGCGCATTACGTCAGTATACTTGTTCCACGCACACATATAAGCTATAGAAAACGCAAGATATCCCGCTGATACGACCGACAAGAATCTCACCGGATAGCAGCGCTCAAAGCTGTATGTGCTGACCACGCTGGACGAAAGCTCTCCTGCCGCAAGGATCCAGAAGATCAGATCGGTAAAGAAGCAGCGCTCCGTTACAGGGTTTGCCGCAGCAAAAGGTGCAGAAAGGATCACTGTTGAGCAAAGATAAAGTGCAAATCTTGTGAAGCTCTGACGGCTGCAAAGAACACTTCCCAGAAAGAAAAGAGAGAGAATGTACATGAATGTAAAAGCAGCCTCGATACCTCGTATCGTCAGCGCAGCATTCCATACCGCAAAGCCGCCGTATATGTTTGTAAAGAACGAATAGGCTGTGTAAAGCGCTGTAACTGTAAGAGCTGCCTTTGTGTACTTCGGCGGAGTAGCCCGACCATTGCCGAATTTTCCGGAATAAAGGAACATAAGGCTCACGTAGATCACAATGTGCAGGATCCAGAAGGGAACACAGTAATATGCAATGACATCTTCATAGACCTGATGAAAAATATCTGAAAAATCTACGCTTACCCGCCGGAATCCGACCTCGTCAGTGTTGCTGCCGAACAGGGTTGAGTATGTGTGATTGGTAAACATCACAGCAGCTCCTGCTGCTGCACCGACAATATAGGCAAAAATCCCGATATGAAGCTCCTTATGGCACTTCCATGAGTATACCATAAGAAATACTCCGAGGCATATGCTGTAGATAGTCACGTTCTCAACGCAAAGCGAACCCGCAAATCCAAGCAGAAATATGAGTATTGCTGTGTATTTTTTGCGTCCCAGCTTCTCCCCGCACAGCAGAGGCTTGAAATACAGCAGAACGCTCATGAGGATTACAGCCGATATAACATAGTTAGTAATGCCAGATATCCAGTTTATCGTCTGGGTGAACATCTCCGGCCTTATCGTCAACAGGGCAACTGCGGAAAATGCTGCCGCCCAACCCGGAACTTCCCTGTCCGCACTTATCACGCGCAGCATAAGCTGATGCAACAGAAATACAAATACAAATGCGATCAGAAAGCGAAGTATCCACACGCGGACAGCAACAAAAGTAACAGCATTCGTCAGGTACCTGCCGTTTACCGATGTGCTGCCGAAAACATCATGCCGTGACTCATCAAGCGTCCATAGTATATCGTCGCCGCCAAGTATGTTCGTTCCTGCGATCACAGCACTGAACACCGCAAATATAACTGTTACCAGGAGATATACCCGGTTTTTCAGGTAATTCTTCATATATGTCTCCTATTGCAAATTTATACGAAAACCCCCTTCCAGGGATCTGGAAGGGGGGAAAGTGCCGGCATTGAAATAGTTTCCCGGGCCGTCGCCAGCCAAGTATCGTCTTCGCGGCAGAGCTTAACTTCCGTGTTCGGAATGGGAACGGGTGTGACCTCTGCGCCATAAACACCG
>CAMOXW010000094.1 GCA_946629405.1 uncultured Ruminococcus sp. | reverse complement strand
TTTACCGTCGGAGTTATCGCTCAGCCCGACTGGCGCTCCGACAGGGACTTCCGCCGCTTCGGCAGTCCTAAGTACGCTTTCCTCGTCACCTCCGGCAATATCGACTCTATGGTCGCACATTATACTGCCGCAAAGAGAAAGCGTTCGGATGACGCTTACTCCCCCGGAGGTATCGCCGGAAAACGTCCTGACAGGGCTGTTATCGTCTATTGTCAGAAGATAAGGGAGTACTTCGGCGATATCGCTATAGCCATAGGCGGTCTGGAGGCTTCGCTCCGCCGCTTCGCCCACTACGACTACTGGGACGACTGCGTAAGGCCCTCCGTTCTTGTTGACAGCGGCGCCGATCTGCTGATGTACGGCATGGGCGAGCACCAGATAGAGGAGGTCTGTACCCGGCTCGCAGCAGGGGAGAATATCCGCGATATCCACAATGTCCGCGGCACCTGTTATCTCACTGAACCCAAAAATACTCCCCTCGGCGCGGCTCAGTGCCCGTCCTTCGAGCAGGTCAGGGACAGCAAAAAGGAGTATGCCAAGGCTACAAAAATACAGTACGACTGGCAGGATGAGGTCTACGGCAAGACCATTATCCAGCGCCACGGAAATTTGATGCTGGTGCAGAATCCGCCTGCCTACAGCCTTACAACTGAGGAGCTCGACCATATCTACAGCCTGCCGTATACAAGGGCTGTTCACCCCTCCTATGACGCTCAGGGAGGTGTTCCCGGGATCGAGGAGGTGCGCTTCTCCATAACCCACAACCGCGGCTGCTTCGGCTACTGCAACTTCTGCTCGATCGCCCTCCATCAGGGCAGGCGCGTGACCGTCAGGAGCGAGGAGTCAGTTCTCGCCGAGGCTGAGCGTATTACTAAAATGCCCGATTTCAAGGGGTATATTCACGACGTCGGCGGTCCGACTGCGAACTTCCGCCATACCTCGTGCGAAAAACAGCTCAGCAAGGGACTTTGCATGGGGAAGAAATGCCTCGCCCCAACACCCTGCCCCGCACTTAAAGCCGACCACTCCGAATACCTCGCAATGCTGCGGAAAATCAGACAGGTGAAGGGCGTCAAGCGCGTCTTCATACGTTCCGGCATCCGCTATGACTACCTCATGCAGGACAAGAACGACGAGTTCATGCGCGAGCTGATAAAGTTCCACGTCAGCGGTCAGCTGAAGGTCGCTCCCGAACATTGCTCCGCCGTCGTCCTCGACAAAATGGGCAAGCCCCATATCGAGGCTTACAAGGCCTTCCAGAAGCGCTTCTACGAGATCACAAAGGGGATGGGCAAGGAACAGTACCTCGTGCCGTATCTCATGTCCTCCCATCCCGGAAGCACCCTGAATGAGGCGATCGACCTCGCTCTTTTCCTCCGGGATAACAAGATCCGCCCCGAACAGGTGCAGGACTTCTACCCGACCCCCGGAACTATCTCGACCTGTATGTTCTATACGGAGCTCGACCCGTATACCATGGAGAAGGTCTATGTCCCGAAAACTCCTAAGGAAAAGGCTATGCAGCGCGCTTTGCTGCAATACTTCCGCCCGCAGAACCGCGAGCTCGTGCTTGAAGCACTGAAAACTGCCGGCAGACGCGACCTCATCGGAGCATCTCCGAAATGTCTCGTTCAGGATGACGCTCAGCACAGCAGGAAAGGCGGCGAAGGCAATTGGAAAAACAAAGATACCGCATCCCGCGGGAGCAGAGGAAAAAGCTTCACCGCTCCGCGAAAAGGGGCGGTCAATACCGGAAAAAGTACCGCAAAAAGCGAAAAAAACAGAAAAACCAAACACTGAAACGACTGCTGCTGTTCCTCCTGATAATACTTGCATTATGCCTCGTCAGGCGGCTGCGGGAGCGCCCGGAGGCTTATCTTGCTGCGGATGATACACTCGCAGTGCATTTTATTGATGTCGGTCAGGGCGACTGCACCTTGCTTGCCTGTGACGGCAGAGTTATGCTCGTTGACTGCGGTGAATACCAGCAGTCCGAAAGGGTAGTGAGATACCTCAGAAAACGCGGTGTTGAGCGGATAGACTATCTTGTGGCTACGCATCCGCACTCCGACCATATGGGCGGTATGGCTGAAATTATCTATTCTTTTGATATAGGTGAGATCATCGTCCCGCCCCTCGAGGACCAGAATATCCCGACAGCTGTGTTCTATGAGAAGTTCCTCGATGCCTGCGCGGATAAGGACTGTCAGCTCACGGAAGCCCGTATAGGCGACGTTATGGAGCTCGGTGATGCCCGCGCTGAGGTTATTGCTCCCCTGAAAAGATGCTATGAGGATCTCAACGACAGCTCCGTCGCCCTGATGGTAAGACACGGCGCGGAAAGTTTCCTGCTGACCGGCGATGCGGAATATGCCTCGGAGTGCGAAATGCTCGCGGGCGGAAAGCTTCACCATGTCACCGTCTACAAGGCGGGACACCACGGCAGCAGTTCATCTTCGTCAGCCGCCTTCCTTAGTGCTGTATCCCCGGAGATAGCCGTTATTTCCTGCGGAAGGGACAACCCCTACGGCCATCCCTCAGAGGGAGTCCTCATGAGGCTGAACTGGTACACGGACACCATCTTCCGCACTGACAAGGACGGTACGGTCGTGATAGAATCGGACGGAAAAAACGTCAGGAGAGTTGAATGATTATACTTGAAAGATTTGAGGACGGCATGGCTGTCCTAGAGGCGGACGGAAAACCGCTCGCCGTTATGCGCGGATCGCTCCCGCCGGATGCCTGTGAGGGGGATGTCCTCACGGAGACTGAGTTCGGCTACAGGACCGACCGCTGTGCTACTGATGAGAGAAGGGCGGCTATGCGCGCGAAAATGCGCCGGCTGATAAAACAGAGAAATGACTGATACTATTATTGTGGGCGGCGGTGCTGCGGGCTGTTTTGCGGCAGTCTGGGCTGCAAGGCTCGGTAAAAGCGTGCTGCTGTTCGAGAAGAACGAGCGGCTCGGGAGAAAGCTCCGGATAACCGGAAAGGGCAGATGCAACGTCACCAATAACTCCCCTATGGAGGAGCATATGAAGAATATCCCCGTAAATCCGCGGTTCCTCTACAGCTCTTTCTCGGCGTTCAGCGCGGAGGATACTATGGCTTTCTTCGAGGAGCTCGGCGTCCCGCTGAAAACTGAGCGCGGCAGCAGGGTCTTCCCTGTGAGCGACAAGGCGGACGATATCGCGGACGCCCTTGCAGGGGAAATGAAACGCCTCGGCGTGAAGGTCGTGAATAAGCGCGTGACTAAGCTCATCACTGCGGACGGCGTTTGCTGCGGAGTAAGGGCTGGCGGCGAGGAATACCGCTCCGGCTCTGTACTTATTGCCTGCGGTGGAAAGTCCTACCCTAATACCGGCTCGACCGGCGACGGATATACCCTCGCGGAAGCTGCGGGACACACGGTCACTGAGCTCAAACCGAGCCTTGTTCCCCTGACCTCGCCGGATAAATCCTGTGCGGAGCTCATGGGACTGTCACTGAGAAATGTTACGCTTACGCTCTATGACCGGGAAAAGCCGGTGTTCAGCGAGCTGGGCGAGATGCTGTTCACGCATTTCGGACTCTCAGGACCTCTTGTGCTGAGCGCAAGCTCACATATCCGGGAGATGCAGCCGGACAGATACAGCGTCAGGATAGACCTTAAACCCGCCCTTTCACCGGAACAGCTTGACGCGCGTATACTGCGGGATTTCGCCGAAAACCTCAACCGCGACTTCGTCAACGGGATAAGAAAGCTTCTCCCCGCGAAGCTGATACCGGTCGCTGTAAGGCTCTCAGGGATACCGCCTGAGCAGAAGGTCAACGGCATAACAAAGGAGCAGAGACTGAAATTCGGAGCGCTTCTCAAAAGCTTCCCGGTGAGGATATCGGGCTTCCGGCCGGTTGACGAGGCTATAATCACGAGCGGAGGCGTTTCAGTAAAGGAGATCAGCCCGAAAACTATGGAGTCAAAGCTGCTTCCGGGACTGTTTTTCGCCGGAGAGGTCATAGATGTGGACGCTTATACGGGAGGCTTCAACCTGCAGATAGCCTTTTCTACGGCTTATACCGCTGCTTTGAATATGTGAGGCGGTGCGTATGGACTTTCTATCTGAGTTTATATTTGAGCTGCTTTTTGACACTGCTGTAAACGGAGCTGTTTCGGCTGCCGGAAGCAGAAAACTACCGAAAACTGCAAGGTATCTTATCCTGACGCTTATCGTGCTTGTATTTGCGGCAGTTTTCTTCGTTGTGTTCCTTGCGGGAGCGGTCATGCTGAAGGACGGTAATTATGCGGCAGGAATACTGATTCTTGCAATCGGGGCGCTGATGGTATTCATGAGCGTCAGAAAATTCCAATCAATGCGTGACAAAGTCAGAAAATCCTCTGATGAGGGGGAAAATAAAGGAGAATAATTATGAAAAATATCAATATCGCAATCGACGGACCTGCTGGCGCAGGAAAGAGCACTATCGCAAAAATGGTTTCAGCAAAGCTGGGCTATATCTATGTCGATACAGGCGCACTTTACCGCGCTATCGCGCTCTATATAACCGAAAACAACATTCCTGATGAGGAGATAGAGGCGGCACTTCCGAAAGCTGACGTTTCACTGAGATTCATAGACGGTACACAGAGAGTTTTCCTCGGAGA
Source organism: uncultured Ruminococcus sp. (assembly GCA_946629405.1). The sequence goes on along the minus strand of CAMOXW010000094.1, from coordinate 12,997 downwards.
CAGGGATGTTTCCGGCCTCATCCGTACTCCTGAGATATCTATGGCTGCCTCGCGCACATCGGCTATACCTGCCGTAAGAGCTTATCTTTTCGGCACTCAGCAGAAAATAGCCGCTGAGAACAACGTTATCATGGACGGCAGAGATATCGGTACAGTCGTGCTTCCGGACGCTGACGTCAAGATATTCCTTACTGCCTCCGCAGAGGAACGCGCAAACCGCCGTTATAAGGAGCTTGCCGAAAAACCGGATTGTCCGACATATCAGGAGATACTTGACGACATTATCAAGCGCGATTATCAGGATATGCACCGTGAAACTGCTCCGCTCAGACAGGCTGAGGACGCCGTGCTCGTCGATACCACCCACCTCGACCTCGAAGGCTCGGCTGACGAGATAATCCGCATAATCACTGAGAAGACAGGCAGGGCTGAGTGATGTATGCTTTTGTAAAATTTCTGGTAAGGTGCTATTTCAGAGTGTTTTTCAACCTCCGATTTGAAGGAAGAAAGAATATCCCGCGGAAGCAGACCGTTATCTATGCCTCCAACCACCGAAGCTACTACGACCCTCCGCTCGTCGGCAGCGGCACAAGAAAAAAGCTTTGCTTCATGGCAAAGGAGGAGCTGTTCGAGAAGAAAATGTTCGGCTGGCTGATACGCCGCCTCGGAGCGTTCCCCGTTGCAAGAGGCAAGGGCGATACGGGAGTTATCGACACCGCCGTTGAAAAGCTCGGCAAGCGCAGCCTTATGATATTCCCCGAAGGTACACGCTCAAAGGACGGAAAGGTCGGCAGGGGACATACCGGCGCGGCACTCATCTCGGCGCGCTCGGGCAAGCTCATCGTACCGGTAGGAGTTGTCTATGAGGGCGAGCTGAAATTCCGCAGGAAGGTCACTGTAAAATACGGCGAGCCCATTGACCCCGCTGACTATGTTGAGGTCTGCGATACGCCGAACCCGCGTCAGCTCGTAAAGCTCAAAAACCGCTATATGGCGGATATTAAGAGGCTTGTAGAGGGTGAGCCGGAACAAGCTGAGGCAGCTTCGCCGAAGGGAGAGAACACTGATGAGTAAGGTCACTGTTGCAAAGTCCGCTGGCTTCTGCTTCGGAGTTGACAGGGCAGTAAAAATGGTCTACAGCGAACTTGAAAAGAATTCCCGCGTGGCTACGCTCGGACCGATAATCCATAATCAGGACGTCGTGAACGATATGCAGTCAAAGGGCGCAAGAATAGTCGGCTCCGTCAGCGAGCTTGACCCGGACGAAACAGTTGTCATCCGCTCCCACGGCGTCGGCAGGGATGTCTATGAGCAGATAGCTGCAAAAGGGAACCGTATGCTCGACGCGACCTGTCCGTTTGTCTCGCGCATACACAAGATCGTCGCCGAAAAGACTGCTGAGGGCTGCTTCATACTCATAGCCGGCGACGCTTCTCACCCTGAAGTGCAGGGGATAGTTGGTCATTGTGACGAAAATTATCTCGTTTTTAAGGACAATTTTGAGCTAAAGGACTTTTTTGAAAAAAAGTATACAAATTTGAAAAAAAAGCTTGCAATTGTCGCGCAAACGACGTATAATATAGTAGTATGGGATGAGTGTTTAAAAGTGATCCCAAAAGACGATCCGAATATCGTTATCTTCGATACTATCTGCAATGCGACCGATACAAGACAGTCCGACGCGGCTGAACTTGCAAAGTCTTCGGACATCATGCTTGTGGTCGGCGGAAGGCACAGCTCCAACACCGTGAAGCTTTTCGAGGTGTGCAGCCGTTACTGCAAAACGTATCATATAGAAAATTCGGACGAGCTCCGGAGCCTTGAGCTGCCGTATGCTGAGAGGATCGGCATTACTGCGGGAGCATCTACTCCGGCGTACATAATCAAGGAGGTACAAACCAAAATGGCAGAAAATGAAATTCTTGCAGCTGACCAGGATGAGGAGATCGATTTTGCTCAGGCTATCGACGAGTCATTCAAAAAAATACATACAGGAGAGAAAGTTAAAGGCACAGTTGTTGCTGTAAATAATACAGAAGCTATCGTAGACCTCGGAACAAAGCACACTGGCTATGTGGCTCTTGACGATCTTACAGACGACCCGTCCAAGAAGCCCGCTGACATCGTAAGCGTCGGCGATGAGATCGAACTCATCGTTATCAAGGTAAACGATGCTGAGGGTACCTGCGCTCTTTCCAAGAGAAAGGTCGATGAGCAGGCTGGCTATGAGAAGATCCTCCAGGCTAAGGAGGAGGGAACTGTCCTCGAGGGCGTTGTTCAGCACGTTGTTAACAAGGGCGTTACTCTCAGCGTTATGGGCGTAAGAGTATTCATCCCCGCTTCTCAGACAGGTCTTCCCAGAGGCGCTGAGCTCGATCAGCTCCTCAAGAAGAAGGTAGAATTCACAATTATCGAGGTCACTGAGGGCAGAAAGAGAGCTGTCGGCTCTATCAAGGCTGTCCAGAATGCCAAGAAGGCAGAGGCTCAGGCTAAGTTCTGGGAGACTGCTGAGGTAGGCGCTGTATATACAGGCAAGGTGAAGTCACTCACAAGCTTCGGTGCATTCGTTGATCTCGGCGGCATCGACGGTATGGTACATATCTCTGAGCTCTCATGGAAGCGCATCAAGCATCCGAGCGAGGTTGTAAACGTTGGCGATACCCTTGAGGTTTACATCAAGGACCTCAACCGCGAGGAGAACAGAATTTCCCTCGGCTTCAAGAAGGCTGAGGACAATCCGTGGGAGATCTTCAAGGCTAATTACAAGGTTGGCGACGTTGTTAAGGCAACTATCGTTTCTATCACAAGCTTCGGCGCATTCGCCCGCATCATCGACGGTGTTGACGGCCTTATCCACATCTCACAGATCGCTGACAAGAAGGTCGATAATGTAAAGGATATCCTTACTGTAGGCGATGAGGTGGATGTTAAGATCATCGACATTGATACAGAGTCCAAGAGAATAAGCATTTCAATGCGCGCTCTCCTTGAGGACGGCGCAGAGGATGCTGAGGAAGCTTCCGCTGAGGACGACGCTGAATAATCAGACAATATGCAGACAAGCCGCGTGTTAAAGCGCGGCTTTTTTGTGTCCTAAAGCTCACTGTTGAACTATTGTGTATTTCTACATACTGTAAAAGCATAAAATGTCAGCTAATGAGTATTATATATCATTGAAAAATACCTCCGCTGCATTTATAATATACTTGTAAGATAAAGATATGAACGTAGGGGGAATGCGTTCACCATCATTATATTTTGGAGGAATAACTATGAAAAATAATCTGATGAGAAAGAGAGTCGCTTCCGCGGCAGCAGCTGCTGTTATGTCAGTGTCATGTATCGCGGGCCAGACAGGCGGAGCCGGTACGTTAATTTCCGGCGGCAATATCATAAGCTCTTTCGCTGCCGTTGAAAACAGCGTGAAGTTCATCACTTCCGCAGGCTACGGCGAGGGTATGTACGCAACATGGTCGTCTGTTTCAGGCGCGAGCGATTACAGCGTTTACGTTGACGGCACTAAGATCGACTCCATGCTCGTAAGACAGTACCCCGGCTACCTCAGGGCTGATGCACTCGGCCTTAAAGCCGGCAGCCATACTATGAAGGTCGTACCTGTTATAAGCGGCAAGGAGGATGCTTCCAAGGCTGCTGAGGTGTCTGTTAACTCATATGCCAACGACCGTTCGGGCTTCGGCTTCGTGAACGGTACTTCGTCCGGCGCTTACAATGAGGACGGTACACTAAAGAGCAACGCGACCGTTATTTACATCACAAATGCAAACAAGGACAGTGTGACTGTTACTCTCCCTGACAAAAAGGGCACAGCGACAGAGATCACAGGCGTCCAGAATATAATCACCGACCTCAAGAGCAATACCTCCATAGGTCCGGTTTGTATCAGATTCATCGGCAATATCACCGACCCTTCGGTGCTCACAAAGGGCGATCTCTACGTTGACACAGCTACCTGCGGTCTTACCATTGAGGGCGTCGGCAGCGATACTACCTTCAACGGCTTCGGACTCGTTCTGAAGAATACCTCCAACTGCGAGATCAGGAATATCGGCTTTATGAACTGCGACAGCACTGAGGGCGATGACTGCGGCCTCCAGCAGGGTAATGACCATATCTGGGTACACAACTGCGATTTCTTCTACGGCGATGCAGGCTCGGATGCCGATCAGGTAAAGGGCGACGGTGCGCTTGATACCAAAAAATCTACCTACGTTACACATTCCTATAACCACTTCTGGGACAACGGCAAGTGCAACCTTCAGGGAATGAAGGAAGAAACTACCAGCAATTATATAACCTATCACCACAACTGGTATGACCACTCGGACTCCCGTCACCCGCGTATCAGGACCTGCACAGTTCACTGCTACAACAACTACTTCGACGGCAATGCAAAGTACGGCGTCGGCGTGACGATGGGCGGCTCGTGCTTCGTTGAGAACAATTATTTCAGAAATTGTGCGAAGCCCATGCTCATCTCCATGCAGGGTACCGATATGGCTAACGGTAAGGACGGCGCTACCTTCTCCAGTGAGGACGGCGGTATCATCAAGTCCTACGGCAACTACATGACAGGTCAGCAGGCATATGTCACATATCAGCAGGATGCTGTTGAATTCGATGCTTATGAGGCTTCCTCCAGAGATGAGAAGCTCCCCGCGTCAGTTACCTGCAAGCAGGGCGGCACCTCCTACAATAACTTCGACACTGATCCCAGCCTTATGTACAGCTATACTCCTGACAAGGCTGAGGACGTTCCGGGTATCGTTACCGCAAAGGCAGGACGTGTTGACGGCGGCGATCTCCAGTGGCAGTTCAACAATTCTGTTGACGACAGCAGCTATGCTGTAAACGATGCACTTAAAACCGCTGTCGTGAACTACTCCGACAAGATCATGCACATCGGCAGCGGCTTCACTGAGGACGGCTCATCCGCTGATATCACCTCTCAGCCGGCTGTTACAGACATTACCACGACAACTACACAGACTGCCGTAACAACTACCGTTACAACAGCATCACAGCCCACAGTTATTACTCCCGTTTCCGGTGCGAACGTTATCTACGCTTCACCCAGCGGCGGCGGCGACGGCAAGAGCATCAGCTCGCCTACAGATGTCCTCACTGCTATAAAGACCGTTTCTGCCGGCGGATATATCTACCTCCTCGAGGGCACTTACAAGTACAGCAGCACGATCAAGATAGACGAGAGCAATGCCGGTTCTGCGGGCAAGTACAAGACTATTGCGGCTTATCCCGGAGCAGATGTAAAGTTCGACTTCTCCGGCGAGAGCGTTTCCAGCTCAAGCTACGGCTTCGTGCTTGACGGTTCTTACTGGCACTTCTACGGCTTTGAAATAGCAAATGCAGGCGACAACGGTATGCTTCTCTCAGGCGACAACAACATCGTTGAGATGATGGTATTCAACAACAATCAGGACACGGGCCTTCAGATATCAAGATACAACGGCTCCTACAGCGATATCTCTCAGTGGCCGACCAACAACCTCGTCAAGAACTGCACATCTAAAAACAACTGCGACGATGCTACTATGGAGAACGCTGACGGCTTCGCTGCAAAGCTCACCTGCGGTCAGGGCAATGTTTTCGACGGCTGTATGGCTTACAATAACTCCGATGACGGCTGGGATCTCTATGCTAAGGAAGCTACCGGTCCTACCGGCGTGGTTACGATAAAGAACTGCATCGCGTTCCGCAACGGCTTTACCGAGGACGGCAGAGGCTACGGAAACTGCGACGGTAACGGCTTCAAGCTCGGCGGCGGCGGCGTAGGCACACGCCACGTTATCGAGAACTGCCTCGCATTCGAGAACCTGAACTGCGGCTTCACAGACAACAACAACCCGCTCTTTGGTGTTATGAAGAACTGCACTGCCTACAACAACGGCATTGGCGGAAACGGCAAGGGTAATTACTTCGTTTACCGCTGTGCGGCAGACGCCGATATCCAGAACATCGTGACATATTACAATACCTCGAAGGTATCAAAGACCAATGCCGCGGGCATCAAGGTTTCAAACGACAAGTTCAAGGGCGTTGTAAAGAATGCTCTCTACTACAATAACAAGTATTACTACAGCTCGGGCTCGTTCACAGCGGACGGTTCACAGCCCTCTACAGGCACAGTTGTTACACCCTCGGATTCAGATTTCATCTCACTCAGCGTTGCCGCAATGGGCGCGGATTTCCACAAGAACTGGCGTAACGCAAGCGGTGCTCCTGCACCCGGCGGCTTCGCTGAGACCCTCTCTGATGGTACCTACAAGACACTTGGCTACAGAATGAGCGCAGGTCTTTCTCAGGCATCGACCCCGAATCCTTACGCCGGAACTTCCTCCACAGACAACACCGGTACAACTTCCACAACGCCCTCCACTGCTTCTACGACCTCCACAACTTCCACAACAGTGACCGGACAGGTAACTCCCGTTGCAGGCGGATATGTTCACGACTTTACTGCAAACGGCGTATCAAGCGATTTCTACTCGATAAGCGGCAACCTCTCAACTTCAAAGGGCACAGTTACCTACGCAGGCAAGACCCTTACACAGTGCCTCAAGCTTGAAACAGCTACCGCTATAAGCTTCAATGCGCCCTCAGCAGGAACTCTTACCCTCGTATTCGTTGAGCCTGCCGCTACGATCAAGGTTGACGATATAAAGTATACCTCATCCGGCGACGGCATCATAAATGTTGAACTTGCAGCAGGCAGCCACAGTGTGACAAAGGCTGATTCAGCAAACCTGTTCTACATGGTATATTCAGCCTCAGGCTCATCCGACTCAACTACCGGCGGCACTCCCGATGGCTACGAGGCAGGCGACGCAAACTGCGACAAGCAGGTAAATATGGCGGATGCTGTGTTCATCATGCAGTGCGTTTCAAATCCCGACAAGTACCAGTTATCTGAGCTCGGCGAGGCAAATGCCGATGTTGACGGCATATCCGGCGTGACTAACAAGGATGCACTGAAGATCCAGCAGTTCAAGCTCGGACTCGTTGACTCGCTTACCTAAGTTTTCCCCCATAAATATAATGATATTATGGAAAAAGAGGCTCTCCGGAGTCTCTTTTTTCGTGTTGCGCTTTATCATGGTGCTGCCATATAACTGCATAAAATAGGACTTGACAAATCGGGAAGAATAATGTATAGTAAATATGATAGGCAAATTATTGCCAATTTATTGAGAGGGGTAATTAAAATGAATCTAAAGAAGATTACGGCTGCTGCTTCGGCACTCGCACTCTCCTGCGGTATCGCTGCTTCATTCCCGGCTGCAAGCCCGGCAAAGATAACGGCTGACGCTGCTTCTGAGTACAACTATGCTGAGGCTCTCCAGAAGTCAATGTTCTTCTATGAGGTGCAGCAGGCAGGTATTCTCCCGTCATGGAACAACGTTTCGTGGAGAGCAGACTCTATGGTCAAGGAGGACGGAACTCCTTCCGATGTGGTTGACGGCGGCTGGTTTGATGCTGGCGATCACTACAAGTTCACTCTGACAAACGCCTATGCTGCTTCGATACTGGCATGGGGCTATATCGAGTACAAGGACGCTGTTGACAAGGCGGGTATGGGTGAACTCTACAGGAACAATATCCAGTGGGGCATGGACTACGTTCTTAATTGCGATAAGGGCGACGGAAAAATGATCGGAACTATCGGCGACAGCGACGACCACGTTGTATGGTGCAGCGCCGAGGTATACATGAGAAAGCACAAGCTCAAGACAGGCGATGAGGTGCGTCCCTACGACGTTATCACAGACTCCTCGACAGTCGCTCTTTCTGCGGCAGCTCTTGCACAGGGCTACATGATCTTCAAGGACACTCAGCCTGAAAAGGCCGCTGAATACCTCAGCCACGCCAAGAGCCTTTTTGCTTCCGCTGACGCTACAAGAAGCAACGAGGATCAGGGTACTCAGAAGAACTTCTATCCCACAACTTCATGGGTAGACGACTGTATGTATGCCGCTTTATGGCTCTACAGAGCAACCGGCGACGAGAAGTACATGAGTATTGTCAAGAACGACTATATCCCGTCGTTCCCGCTGGAGAACCAGTCCACAGACCGCAAGTACACATGGGGTCTCTGCTGGGACGATACCTCTCAGGCTGCTGCCTTCCTCTATGCACAGTTGACCGATGAGCAGGAGTGGAAGGATCATGTTTCCCACCACCTTGATTACTGGGGACCCAACGGCTACGGCGGCAAGAAGGTAGACTATACTCCCGACGGACTTGCATGGCTCTTTAACTGGGGCAGTGCAAGACACGCTACAACTACTGCATTCCTCGCAATGCTCGCAAGCGATACTCTTTTTAAGGACGATGCTGCACTTTCGGCTAAGTACAACGAATGGGCAAAGGGACAGATGGACTACTGCTTCGGCGACAATGCAAACAATTTCAGCTATGTTCTCGGCATGGGCGAGAACGGTCCTTCTGCATTCCACCACAGAACCGCTTCCGGCGTTCACGACGACCATTGGAACCACCTCGGTCTTGAGTCCGGCGGTGATGAGGGCTGGCAGACTGAGTATGCTCACACGCTTTACGGTGCGCTCGTCGGCGGTCCTGACAAGGACGGTCAGTATGTCAATGACGTTGGACAGTACCAGTATTCCGAGGTAGCTATCGACTATAACGCCGGATATACCGCTGCGCTCTGCGCTATGGTAGACGATTACGGCGGAACTCCTCTTGCCGATTTCCCGCCTGTTGAAAAGCCTAAGTGGGCTGAATGGGAGGTCGCTGCTGTTCTCAACGGCAGTCCCGCAGCAAGCTATACCGAGATCAAGGCGTGGGCTATGAACCACACCGCGTGGCCGACAAGAGTTGCAAAGGACATCGAGTACCGTTATTATATCAACGTTTCTGAGATACTTGAAGGCGGTCTGAGCATCGACGATATCACTGTCAAGAGCGGCTCTCAGCAGTACAGCGAGGGCGAGCAGGGCTATGCTACCGTTTCCGGACCGTATAAATATGAGGGCGATCCGACAGGTATGACCTACTACGCAAGCATAAAGTTCGAGGACGGCAGAGCTATTCAGCCTACCGGACAGAGCGAGCACCGCGATGAGGTACAGTTCAGGATATCTATCCCGGATGCTGTGAACGGACAGTCAACTGCCGGCTCATGGGACGCTTCAAATGACTGGTCGTATCAGGGCGGTATCGAGACTGCAACAGACCTCAAGAAGGCTGATTCTCTCAACGAGCACATCACAATGTATGTTGACGGTGCTCTTGTATGGGGTACTGAGCCCGACGGAACAACTCCGAGCGATGACCCGATAGTTCGTCCTACAGATCCTTCCTCCGAAACCACACAGCCTTCAGACAACTACCTCCGCGGTGATGCAAACTGCGACGGACAGGTAAATATGGCTGACGCTGTACTCATCATGCAGGCTATCTCAAATCCTGACAAATACGGTGAGGGCAAGAAGGATGGCATAAGCTCCGAGGGCGTTAAAAACGGTGATGTTGACGGCAATAACGACGGCCTTACAAACAAGGATGCACTCCTTATCCAGAAGTTTAAGTTAGGACTTATTCCTGAACTTTAATATGAATTAATCAATTAATATTCAATTCACAAAGGGAAGTTTACTTCCCTTTGATTTTTTTTACTTTTTGTTAATATGCACAAAATGGAATGCACAGGATTAGGAGAATGAACGAATTTCCAAAAAGCTATTTACTTTTTTGGCGCGATATAATATAATAAATGTTGATAGGAGGGCTGTGCAGGCTCAATGTGAGCTTCGCCTCCGTCATATTCGTACACGGTATAACCGCGGTGTTTGCACTGACGCTGCGTTATCGTAAATCTATTCACATTCTAATCAGGGAGGGTATTACAATGCACAAAAAAATAGCAAAGGCTATTACCGGCAGCCTTACAGCTGCTGCAATGCTCGCTACCAGCGCTGTTGCTTTCATTCCGATGAGCGCATCCGCAGGTCAGCAGCTCGGTCAGGTTGACTTCGAGGAGGGCGTTGGTCTTCCGTGGCATACCTGCGAAACTAACCCCGCAAAGCAGACATTCGAGATTTCAGGCGGTTCCTACAACGTTGAGATCGTAACCCCCGGCGGTACAGAGGGAAGATGGGATCTTCAGCTCCGTCACAGAGGCCTCAAGATCGTTAAAGGTCACTCCTACACAATAAGCGGTGAGATCACCCCGAGCAAGGACGGTTGGATCTATTCCAAGATCGGTAACTACTCCGGTGAAACTGAGCTCTGGCACAACATCGCAGGCGCTGAGTGGCAGCCTAAGCAGCTCAAGGGCGGAGAGACCTTCAAGTTCAGCGATACATTCACTGCTTCCGCATCTATGGACGTTGCAGAGTGGGCTTTCCACTACGGCGATTCCACAGGTACTAAGGCAGCAACAGAATACGGTCACACTGACTCAGGTTTCCCGGCTGGCACTGTTGTAAAGTTCGACAACCTTTCACTTATCGACAACACTTCTGACGAGAACGACTGGGATAAGACAAATGAGTTCGGCGTTATCAGACCTAAGAGCAACGTTCGTCTCAACCAGGTCGGTTATTACTCAAAGCTCGCTAAGAAGGCTTCATATGTAACAGATGCTGACACACCCCTCGATTTCGAGGTTCGTGATGCTTCCGGCAAGGCTGTTTACACTGGCAAGACCAAGGTATTCGGTGACGACCCTGATTCCGGTAACGGTTCAACATTTTCCTACACCGATCCTAACAACAATCTGCTCACAAAGTACAAGGATTCCGGTGCGAACGTACATATCATCGACTTCTCTGAGCTCCAGACTCCCGGCACATATACTGTATTCGTAAAGGATACCGTTGGTGTTTCCGGTACACAGTCCGGCCTTACAAAGGGCGCTTATGATACAAAGATCAGCGGCGACAAGGTAATGTGGACAAACTGGAAGACTGATGTTGAGTATGTAATGAACGAGTCCTGCGAGTTCACTATCGGCGACGATATCTACGACGGACTTCTCACACAGGCTATGAGCTACTACTACCAGAACCGTTCTGGTGTTCCGATCGAGGGCAAGTATGTAGACGCTTTCGCTAACCCGGATTCCAAGGCTCCGCTTTCACACTCAGAGTACGGCCATAAGCCCGACGTTGCTCAGGTTCAGAAGGCTTGGATCAAGTCCTATAAGTCTGAGGCTGAGACTCAGACAGGCGTAACTGTTGACGGTACATACGGCTGGTATGACGCCGGTGACCACGGTAAGTACGCTGTTAACGGCGGTGTTTCAGTATGGACACTCCAGAATATCTACGAAATGTCCAAGAAGCTCGGCACAGATGCTAAGTGGACAGACGGTAAGACTGTTCAGATCCCTGAGAATTCTGACAGCGCTCCTGACATTCTCGATGAGGCAAGAGTTGAGCTCCAGTGGATGATGAATATGCAGGTTCCCGCTTCAGATACTATCTGGGGTTCAAAGTGCGAGGGCATGGTTTACCACAAGCTCCACGACCAGAAGTGGACAGGTCTGGCTATCCACGCTTGGAAGTACGAAGGCTTCGACGGCTGTGTTCGTATCGCTAAGCCCCCGACGTATGCTGCTTCATTCAACCTGGCTGCTTGCGGCGCTCAGGCTGCACGTCTCTGGGAAGACTACGATCCTACATTCGCTAAGGAAGCTCTGGCAGCTGCTGAGAAGGCTTACGCTGCTGTTAAGAACTCCGGTACTGGCTACACAGTTGCTAAGGGTGACTGGCAGACAGATCCTCAGTTCGCACCTCTGGATCAGGCTATCGGCGGTGGTCCTTACGGTGATACTTACGTTATGGACGATATGTATTGGGCTGCTTGTGAGCTTTATATCACAACTGGCAAGGACGAGTACCTCAAGGATCTGGAAGCTTACTCCAATCCTAACGATACAAGCGGACTTGACAAGGCTTACAGCCTGACAACATTCCTCGGCGGCGGCGAGAATAAGGGCTCATTCAGCTCCTTCAACTGGGGTTGTACTTCCGGTCTGGGTACTCTCTCACTGTACCTGAACCAGGATAAGCTCACTGACGCTAACGCTAAGAAGGTTGTTGATTCTATCGTATCTGCTGGTGACTCCTACGTTGAGGAGCAGGGCAAGCAGGGTATGGGTATTCCTTACTACGGAACAACTTTCGAGGACGGCGTAAATATCGGCGAGGGCATCAAGGTTACTGGTTATGAGTGGGGTTCAAACTCCTTCGTTATCAACAACGCTATCGTTATGGCTTACGCTTACGATGCATCTAAGGACGTTAAGTACCTCAATGGTGCTGCTGAGGCTATGGACTACATCTTCGGACGTAACGGTCTTGACTTCTCTTACGTTTCTGGTTGGGGCGAGACTTGCCTGACATATCCTCACCACAGATTCTGGGCTGGCGGCATCGATCCTGACTTCCCGCTCGCACCTAAGGGCATCCTTTCCGGTGGTCCTGGCGCAGGTATGCAGGATCCTTACATCGGCGGTCTGGGCTACAAGAGAGGCGCTCTGGCTAACCAGAAGTGCTACGTTGACTCCGCTGAGGCTTGGTCTGTAAACGAGATCACAATCAACTGGAACGCTCCTCTGGTATGGATGTCTTCATTCATGGATGACGTTGCTGGCGGTGATATTCCTCAGCCTACATCTACATCTGAGGACACAAACAAGGTTTGGGGCGACGCTGATGAGAACGGCGAAGTTTCCGTAACTGATATCGTTATGGTTCTCCAGTACTCAGTAAACAAGAACAAGTATCCTCTGTCTGAAAAGGCTCTGGACAACTGCGATTGTAACACTGACGGTGATGTAAACGCAAGAGATGCATTCATCGTTCAGCAGCTCGACGCTAAGGTTCTTTCACAGGCTGATATGCCCGTTAAGGACTAATCCGATCGACTAATTAATGCTCACACGAAGGGCGGCTCTCCGGAGTCGCCCTGTTTTTTATAATAAGCCCAGGAC
>CAMOXW010000093.1 GCA_946629405.1 uncultured Ruminococcus sp. | reverse complement strand
CGGTTCAGAGCTTCCGTGCGGATACGGATAACGGAAGTCTCTATGCGGCAAATATTTTTACAGCCGGAGCTGATATGGAGCTTGAATCCGTAGCAACATATATCCTTGCTCCGGGGACTGATTATGAAGTGACGGTCTATAAGGAGCTTACTGATATGAGTGATCCCTCCTCCGGAACAGCTTTTTCAGCCGCAAGCGGAAAAAGCGGGCTCAGCGGGTACATAACCATTGATCTGGATGAGAATATAAATGTTGCAAAAGATGAGGTATTCAGCGTTGAGGTGAAGCTGCATAATGAAAACGGAGGTTTTCTGACCAGTTCTGAAGGTAATGTGATCGCGGAGGACAAGGAGTCTGGCGAGCTCAGTGATCTTTTCGGAAGCTGCACTTATACTTCACTTGAAGCGTCTGTAAGCGAGGGCGAGAGCTTTCTTAGCTCTGACGGAACAGAGTGGTTCGATGTTAAAAGCTTTGACGGTGTCTGCACTGATGAGGAAAAGGAGGAAATGCTTGCCGGGCTGAAGGAGAGCCTGTATGAAGGACTTACCCCTGATGATGGTGAAATGTACGAAAATGCCGGAATCCTTTATGAAGACTATAAAGAGATCTTTGCAACCTCTGATATCTACCAGATAATGGGGAATCTGCCGATCAAGGTACTTGCAGACGATCCTGGAAGCATAGAGTTCTCTCACATGGAAGGACAGGTCGCACACGGTGAAAGTGTCAGTGTATCTTCAAGGACCGGCAGCGAGCTGCTTGTCTCGCTGAACGGCGGGGAATATGTCCCATATACCGGACCTGTCAGCATTACTGAGAAGGTAACCATTTCTGCAACATCTGATAGGCTGCACTTTATTGAAAAGACCTTCTACCCTGAAAAGCCGCAGATAAACGGTTTACTCTGGTCGGACGGGATGACAGGCTATAACAGCGAAGTTATCGACGGAGAATTTGTTATCAAGCTCCCTGCATCATGCTATTCCTTCTGGATATATCCGTTTACGAACGCGGAAATCGCGGATAATGAATACGAGATCGAGGCTAACCAACAATGCGTGCTGATGAATCTGGATTACGGAGAAACAGAGATAATTCTCACACTGAGCAAGGAGGGGCTTGACGATAGTCAGGCGGTGATACGCATTATCAGGGAGCGTGTTGATATCGACCTTGAGACTGAGACGGTATACTTCCCTGATGATACACAGCTTTTTGCGCCTGACGGTACTCCGGTCCTTAGCGGGGAAAATATCGGAAAATACGCAGGACAAACGCTCGATGTCTCGACTGACGGCAGCGTGACGAAGGTTATTGTGCCTGAACGTTCCGTTCTGCCGAAGCTAACAATTGACTACGCTTCTGAAACTCTTGGATTCATCCCGAATGATCTGGCGGACAGACTTGTCTACAAGGTCGAAGGCGAGGGGAAAGAAGACTATACTCCGTCGTCTGTAAGGCTTATACCCGGGCAGTACCTTACCTCAGGCGCTTCACTGGAAAAGGCGTTCAGGGTGATTCCGGGCGAGAGGCTTATTCTGCAAGTCGGAGCAGGTGAGGGGATGTTTGCAAGTGAGCCGGTCGAGTATATTATAGATAAAGCACCGGAAGCACCGGTAACTGTTCCGAGGGTCATTACCGATGAAAACGGAGCGGTAAGCTTTGAAAACTCTGATATGTACGAAATAGCTCTGAATATAGCCGATAACCCGGCTGCTCCCGAGCTTATGGCTGATCTGTGGGGCTACAGCAGCACAAGCTCATTCATCGAGAAGGCAGGCGGACGATACGGCACATCTGAATCTGAACAGTTCTGGATTTGGTTCGGGTGCAGCTGGTCGTCCGGAGATATGCCGTCGATTAAGCAGATGTTCCTCATAAGATATGCGCCAACGGCTGACAGCTTCGCGTCAGATGCTGCAAGCTTTGTTTTCTGCGAAATGGGCGATGCTGACGGGAGCGGTATGGTCGATGCGAGGGACGCAACGCTTGTGCTGAGGCATTATGCTGAGCTCAATGACGGAGGTTCACTCATACCTCGATCGAGACTTTATACTGCTGATATGGACGGAAACGGAATGATAACTGCGGTCGATGCGAGCCTTATACTAAAGCTTTATGCTGACAGGGCGGAGGCAGCCTGATACAGCAGGTGAGGACTGCTTATGAAAGACAAGGAATTAAAAATACTGCTTGCCGGGATAGTCGCAATGGTTGCTGCTACAGTTTCGCTTTTTCTTTTCGGCGACGATGAAAAGAAAGAAGATTTCAGATTTTCGCGGCTTGAACCAATAACAGAAACAACCTCAGCAGATGTCTCAAAGCCGGCAAAAATGATCATATCTTCTGGAACAGTTATAAGTACAACAGAACCTGAAACGATTCCGTATGATGAGATCCTGCTTGATCTGAACACCGCATCGGCTGAGGAGCTCTGTCTGCTTGACGGTATCGGAGAAACCAGAGCGCGTGCGATAGTTCAGTACCGTGAGACAAACGGAGATTTCCACAATATTGAGGAGATAATGAATGTCAGCGGAATTGGTGAGGGAACATTTATGCAAATAAAGGAGCATATATGTGTTGTCGGGGCAGAGTACACAGAGCCTGTCACGGAGAAGGCCGCAGTGCAAGTCACTACCGAGGCTTCGAGCGAGCCGGAAACGACTGAAAATACCGTGACAGAGCCTTGGACAGAGCATGAGCCGACGCTTGAAGAGCTTGTACCGATAGATCTGAACACTGCTACAAGGGAGGAACTGATGCTGCTCCCTGGAATCGACGGAGAAGCAGCAGATGGGATAATACGGCTTCGTGAGAGCATACACGGCTTCGGGAGCGTAGAGGAACTGCTTTATGTAGACGAACTGACACAAAAACAGGTCGCTGAACTGGCAGAATTTGTAACCGTTGGTCAATAGCAATAAAAGTATAGTGAATAATTTGTGAAATAAGAGCGAAAAATGCTTTTACCGTTTTGTAACTTTTTAATTTTAACGTTTTGAAATATGTTATTATCGACAATAAAACGCTGTTGAAAATGTACAGTAAGCACAAAAAATATTAAAGAACGATATAAAGCATTGACTTTGAAAGAAAAATGCTGTATATTTGAAGTACAAAAGCAATCAGTATGCCTGCGGGAACTTCCCTCAGACTTCGATTGTGGAAAGATTACACAGACCCAAACGTCTTGGTAATAGCTGCCCTGTATGGTCAGCGGCGGAGAGGCAAGGCTGAAATATGCAGCGGAGGACATTCCGCAGCTGAAAAAGCCAAAGCTGAACCGAAACTTTATCCATTCATATTATGCTACCAGTGAAGCATAATATACATATTTAAGGAGGAAAATACCAATGAACACACTTAAGAGAACATTAGCTTTAGTTGCTACTCTCGCAATGTCCGCTACAGCTCTTGCTTCATGCGGAAGCGATGATTCAAGCGATTCTAAGGCTGCAACAACAGGTGCTGCTGCTACAGAGGGCGGCAATGCAACAGAGGGCAATTCTGAGGCTGGCAACTCTTCTGAGCCTGCTACAGATGCTCCCAGCAACACAGCTACAGCTAAGCCCAACTCACTTGACCTTGGTGCTGTAACACTCGGAACAGGCGGAAGCCAGTTCACAGTAGTTGCTTGGGACGGCAACGATGCTCCTGCTCTTCTCGAACTCTGGGAAGCAAATGGCGGCGATGCAAGCAAGGCTAACTTCAAGAACATGAGCTGTAAGGGTGAAGAAGCTCCTGCAAACCTCGATAACCTCTTCCTCGCTGGTCAGGACATCGATGTTTACTTCGCAGAAGCTGACTGGGCTCTCAAGTTCATCAACGACGATACAAAGGCTGCTCCTCTCGAGGCTCTTGGTTTCACTGAGGACAACTTCACAGACACATTTGCATACACCAACGAGATCGGTAGAGCTACAAAGGGCGCTAACGAGGGCAAGATGGTTGGTGCATCATGGCAGTCATGCCCCGGCGGTTTCGCTTACAATGCAGAGCTCGCTGAGAAGTATCTCGGCGTAAAGACTCCTGAAGAGATGCAGGAGAAGGTTGCAGACTGGGATAAGTTCGTAGCTGCTGCTACTGAGATCGCAGAGAAGTCTGACCACAAGGTTGCTCTCGCTGACTCACTTGGTGGTATGTGGCAGGTATTTGCTGCTAACAGAAATAGCGCTTGGACAAAGGGTGGCGTTCTCGTAGTTGATTCAAGCTGCAAGACATTCGCTGACTATGCAAAGACTCTCTGGGACAACGGCGGTGTAACTCGTAACGAGCAGTGGTCCAATGAGTGGGTACCTGCTGGTAAGGACGGCGCTTGCATGGGTTACTTCGCTTCTACATGGGGTCTCGGCGGCTTCGTAAAGGATGCTTCTTCTAACTCCGCTGGTAAGTGGAAGCTCATCCAGGGACCGGATCCGTATTTCTGGGGCGGTACATGGATGGTTGTTAACCCGAAGACAGATAACGCTGAGGAAGCTCAGAAGTTCATCTACACTGCAGTTGTAAATCCTGAGTCCATGAAGAGCTACTCCAAGAGCAAGCCTGAGTATGTTAACAGCGTTTCTGTTATGAACGAGGTTGTAGCTGCTGGTGATGTTAACGAAGAGATCAAGACTAACTTCGGTGGTCAGAACTACTTCGAGCCTCTCCACGCTAACGCTCAGAAGATTGACCTTAAGGGTCTTATCACACCTTACGATTCTTCTATCAAGTCTGCATTCCTTACTGCTGTAACTGAGAACTACTGCAAGAACGGCGACGATTGGGATAAGACAGTTGAAGCATTCAAGGAAGAAGTTAACAAGAAGAATCCTTCTGGTCTTAACTAATCAGTCTTACTAAGCTTTTTAATCTGAATGGTTGCCTGTGGAGCTTATGCTCCATAGGCAGCTATTTATAATTTCTAACTCTTTATGAAAGGGTGTGTGCTATGGCATCAGCTGCACAGAGACGTATAAAGTCTATTAGCTATGCTAAGTACGGCTATATTTTCATATTGCCGTTTTTTGTTATTTATTTCTTTTTTCAACTTTGGCCACTTATAAACACATTTAAGCTCAGTTTCTACGGTAACGATACAGAAACGAGCAAGTACGTCGGTTTCGACAACTATAACAAGATCGTTTTTGATACTTCCTACAACGAGGAAATCGTATTAGCAGATAATCCTTTCGAGCTTGAAACTCTTGTTGAAGATAAGAACGGAAATTTAACTCCTTTCTACGAGCTTCCTGAGGATGAACAGGTCGCTATTATCGACAAGGAAAATAAAAAGCACGGTTATCATGTTCAGCACCGTGATTTTGTTCAGTCTTTGAAGAATACACTGATCCTCTGGATCGGTAACTTTATACCTCAGATCATTCTGTCACTTTCTCTTGCAGTATGGTTTACTGACGCTAAGCTCAAGATCCCCGGCAAGGGATTTTTCAAGGTCGTAATGTATATGCCAAATATCATAACGGCTGCATCTGTTGCGGTACTGTTCCTGTCACTCTGTTCTGAGTCAAAGTACGGTGCTGTTAACCAGATATTACATAGCATGGGAATTGTAAAGGATATCGAATCAACAAACTCTGATGATTTCGTTAAGTTTGTTCACGGTGTATGGGAGCCGAGATTTGTCGTCATGTTCATTCAGACTTGGCTTTGGTTCGGTAACACAATGATCATGCTCATGTCAGGTATCATGGGTATCAATCCGTCACTTTTCGAGGCTGCAAGCATCGATGGTGCGTCAAGTGGACAGGTTTTCAGAAAGATCACTCTGCCCCTCCTCAGTCCTATCATGGTATATACTCTTGTAACATCCATGATCGGTGGTCTCCAGATGTTCGATATTCCGTTTATGTATCATACAGGAAGTGCTGTTAATAAGAACCTCAGAACAGTTGCTGTATACATTTATGAGAACTTTAAGAACAAGCCGTCTGAGGACTATCTGTACGGTTATTCGGGTGCTGCTTCTGTTATCCTGTTTATTATTACTGCTGCTCTCGGCTCGATTACGTTCTATCTTAACAGAGACGTTGACGCGATTGCAAAGAAAAAGCAGCGCAAGAAGCTTGAAAAGCAGGCTAAGATGCAGAGCAAACAGTTTGGAGGTCTGAGTATATGAGTAATATGAATTCTGTTTACGGACAGGGTAAAGATAACTATATGTTCAAGATCAGACTCAAATCAACAATTCTTGTTATTTGGTTTATTATCCTGACTGTTATCTGTCTGCTGCCTATCTATATTCTTCTTGTAAATGCAACAAGAAGCTCTACAGATATCGCTGGTGGTTTCTCACTTTTACCCGGTAGTCATTTTTTTAAAAACATTAAAACAATGTTCAACGAAGAGCCGTTCAAGACAGCATTCCAGCCCTTCTACGGCTACAGGAACAGCTTGATAATCACCTGTTCAGCAACATTCCTTACTGTATTCTTCTCAGCAATGACTGCATACGGAATACAGGTTTATGATTTCAAGCTTAAGGAGATCTCCTACACCTTCATCCTCCTCATTATGATGGTACCTGTGCAGGTTACTTCTGCCGGTTTCATTCAGTTCATGATCAAGATGAATCTCCACGATACATACTGGCCTCTGATACTTCCCGCAATAGCGGCGCCTGCGGTTGTATTCTTCATGCGCTCGTACATGAAGTCATCCTTCCCGCTTGATATAGTTGAGGCAGCCCGTATTGATGGTTCCGGTGAGTTCAGGACGTTCCTGACGATCGCTATTCCTATGATGAAGCCCGCTATAGCAGTACAGGCTATATTTGCTTTCGTTGCTACATGGAACAACTACTATACACCTTCAATGATCCTTCTTAGTAAGGAGGACCACAAGCGTACACTTCCTATGATGATTCAGGCAATTTCATCCAATGATAAGGTATACGATTACGGCGTAAACTATATGTGTATCGCCTTCTCGATCATCCCGATCATCATTGCTTACATTGCACTTTCAAGATTTATCATTGCCGGTGTTGCACTCGGTGGTGTAAAGGAATAATCAAAAATTACAGCACGCTTCGGCGTGCTGTTTTTTTATGGGCGCATGAGCGCCCTTTTTTTGTAATAATGTAGCTTGTACATGAATAGAATTTAGTGAAGGGAGTGATAAACTTGCAAAGAAGTACAAGCTTCAGGACAATCACAGCATATCTGCCTGAACGGATAAGGAGAGCTCTTTTGCAGCTAAATCCGAACGATACAGCGCAACTCTCTGAGGTCAGACTCCGATCCGGCAGACCATTGTCGCTCACATACCCCGGGAGCAGCAAATTTCTGACGATTTCAGGTGGGCTAACTATGAGTGCTTCAAATTCTGCTGCAATGATAATAAGTGCTGAGGAGATTAATTCAACTGTTGAAGTTTTATGTCGTTATTCATTGCACAGTTGTCCTCGGGAGCTTCGGGAGGGCTGGTTTGTTCTTCCGGGAGGTATAAGAGTGGGCGTGACCGGAACAGTTTCTGAGACCGCTGAAGCTTCAATACATGATTTTTCTTCACTGAACTTCCGTATTGCCCGTGAGGTTATCGGCTGTGCTGATGAGATTTTCAGAAGCTGTCGCAACTCAACAGGTATTCTTATCTGCGGAAGTGTCAACTCTGGAAAAACGACCATATTGCGAGATCTTTGCCGCTCCTTTGGGAATTGTACAAAGACAGCACTCATTGACGAACGCAACGAGATAGCCGCCTGCGAGAACGGAGTTCCAACGAATGACGTAGGAGCGCTTACGGACATTCTGACCGGATATCAGCGAAGTCAGGGAATTCTTTCAGCCGTTAGAACAATGTCACCGGATATTATTTTTTGTGACGAGATAGCTGCTTCGGATGATGTGGAAGCATTTATCTCAGCTCAAGGAAGCGGCATACGTTTTGCAGCCACGATACACGCAGGTTCATTTGACGATCTCATGAAACGTGAGTTCGCGAAAGTACTTATCAGGAAGAATGTTTTCACTCATGCTGTTATTCTGAGCGGCAGCAAAGAGCCGTCAGCTGTTCGTGAGATAAGGAGGCTCATCGATGTTCTTTAGACTGTTAGCAGCGCTCATGTTCACTTTTGCCGGTGCATTAGCAGGCGGAGCTTTTTCTGTTAGACTGTGGGAGAGCCGGGAGCTTTGCCGATCGATAGGTTCACTTTTCAGCTTCGCAGCCGTTAAGATACGTTTTTTAGGAACGGATGTATATGAACTTGTCCGGGAAGCGAAGAAAGAACAAGAGTTTTCCAGGCTATGCTTTATCCAGCTTCTTCCTGAGTTTTTTGTGCAGGGCAAGGATTTCCACAAGGAATGGCATGATGCTTTGTCTGTGCAGGAGCTGCCCCGCGAGGAACAACAGCTTCTTGAAGAATTTGGCAATATGCTTGGCAGGACTGATACAGAGGGGCAGATATCGGGAATTGCCGCGCTGAACGAGAGGCTTGGCCGTATTGAAGCTGAGCGTGATAAAAACTATACCCAGAAGGGGCGGATGTATCGCAGCGTCGGAGTGCTTCTCGGAGTGATGACAGGTATTCTTGTTATATAGCGGAGGATTGTGATGGACATTGATCTGATTTTTAAAATTGCCGGAACAGGCATAATAGTAGCTGTCCTGAACCTTGTACTCAAGCGGGCGGAACGCGAGGAACAGGCGATGATGACGACGCTTGCCGGGCTGATAGTTGTACTTGTGGTTATAGTGCAGGAGATCGGCAATCTTTTTGAGACTGTAAAAACGGTGTTCGGCTTATGGTAGATAATTGTTTTTCTGTCGCAGTTTTCTGTGTAGCTGCGGCGGTCCTTGCTGTACTTCTTAGGCAGTATAACCGCGAACAGTCATTACTTACAGCTCTTGCAGCTTGCAGTGCTGTACTCTGTGTTTTTGCAGCAATGGCTGAACCAATGCTCAGAGAAATAAGCGGTATTTTTGAAGATGCAGGTATTTCGGAGAGCTATATTTCGCTAATTTTCAAAGCAGCAGCTATTTGTTTCATTACACAGATAGCCTGCGAAATCTGCAAGGACAGCGGGGAATCGGCAATAGCTTCGGCTGCCGAGCTATGGGGCAGAGGAGCGATAACCTTCATGAGTATTCCGGTAGTCCGGGCACTTGTTGAGCTGATATGCGGGATCGTAAGGTGATGGAATGAGAAGACTTTTATTGATCATACCGCTGATTTTTCTTGTACTCTGGGCTGCTGTCCCCTTTGAGGCAAGTGCTGGGCTTGAAGAAGATGAAGCTGAGATATCCAGTCAGGTGGACGAGCTTCTGAGCGACAGCGGAGTTGACTACAGAATGAGTGATATCAAGGATCTTAGCTTTGGAGATATATGGCAAGAGGTTATCACAGCTGCGAAAAAGCGTGCATCGGCGCCTATGAAAATGCTTGGAGCGCTTCTTATTGTAATTGTTTTTACGGCGGTGATACGCAGTGCGGGAGTCGGACTTATTCCGGAGGGGACACAGTCCCGGATGTATGACATGATCTGCGTTATGACCACAGTTACGGTGACACTTCAGCCGCTTACAAATGTCTACAGCAGAGCACTTGAAGCGATAGAGCTTGCCGGAGGATTTATAGCTGTATTTGTTCCGGTACTTGCAGGGATCATGATAGCTTCTGGCGGGATAACTTCCGGCGGCTTCTACAATATTGCGGCGCTGACTGCATCTGAAATGACAGTAGGTCTATCACGAAGCTATCTTGTACCTGTGCTCGGGCTTACGGCAGCGCTTGCAGTATCAGGAAGCGTTTTTCCGAATACATCAGTTGACAGTTTTATAGCACTAATAAAAAAGATCGTCACATGGGGAATGACAGTCATCATGACCCTTTTCACGGGGTTTGTGACGCTGAAATGCAGTCTCTCGGCAAAGGCTGACGGAGCAGCGACAAAGACTGTAAAGTTCATGATATCGGGATTTGTGCCTGTTGTCGGGAACGCTGTCTCTGACGCATATTCAACTGTCCGGGGAAGCTTTGACGTCATCGGTTCGACGGTCGGCACGGCAGGAATAGCTGCTGTCCTGTTTATAATGCTCGGACCTGCCGCTGAGATAGTTCTATTCAGGTTCGTTATGTGGGTCGGGTCGGCGGCAGCGGAAATGTTCTCGGCAGCATCTGTATCAAAGCTGCTGAAAGGCCTTGACAGCGGGCTTGCGATCGCACAGAGCGTGCTTATCTGCTACGCAGTGATGTTCATGATATCGACGGCAATATTAATTCAGTGAGGAGTGAGGATATGGATCAGTTCAGGTCAGCAGCATCGGCTGTTGCGATAGCATCAGCGGCAGTATGCCTTACGGAAAATCTTGTTGGCGGAACGCGGCTTCACAGGCAGATGAAGCTTATGCTTGATGCCGTCCTTGCGATAGTTATGATAGTTCCGTTTGCAAATGGAGCAGCGTCATTTGAGCTTCCTGAGATAGGTGAACACAGTCTGCCTGACAGCAGCTATGCTCTTGAAATATATAACAGACAGCTTACCCATACAGCAGCTGACAATGTCGGATCGGTGCTTCTCAGTCAGATAAGTGCCGCTGGGATAGTTTGTACGGATATTGTAATTGATGTTAATATTTCGGAGGACGGCAGCATATTTATTAATAGGGTCACGGTCAGCTCGGACGACTTTGCAGCAGCAGAGGAAGTCATCAGGAACAGTCTCGGGAGCGAGGTGGAGGTTGTAAATGGAAGTCCCTGAAACATTCAAGAACATGAAAAAGGATAAGCGCATGATGACAGCCGTCGTTGTTCTAGGAGCACTTGGAATATTGCTGATATTGCTTCCGTCGTTATTATCCGGTGGAAGCAGAGGAAGTTCGGCAGATACTCCGGAGCTGAGTACGATCAGTGCGGAGGAATACTGTGCGGATACTCAGCAGAGGCTCGAGGGATTTCTCAGGCATATCGACGGTGCAGGTGAGGTCAGGGTATTTCTCAAGGTGCGGAGCGAGCAGCGCTATGTCTATGCGACCGAGGGAAAGCAGAGCAGATCGGAGAACAAAACGGAGGAGGAGGAGAAATATGTGCTTATAGGCGGGAGCAGCGGACGTTCCGCGCTCATCGAAACGATAGAAGCGCCTGAGATAGAGGGTGCAGTGATTCTCTGCGCCGGAGGGGATATCCCTGCAGTCCAGGAGCGGATATACAGGGCTGTATCAGCAGCTCTGGGCATACCAACGGCAAAGATCTATGTTGCCGGACTTGATAGAAAGGGAGAATAACAATGAAAAAACCAGCAATAATCATAGGAAAAAAGCAGATAATCATGACCTGCCTGACGCTCATGCTTGCAGTTGCGGTGTACATAAACTACGCGACAGCACCGTCACTTGGCAAGGACAGCGACAAGACAGTCACGGTATCGGACAGCAGTGATATCTCTCATTACGGTGAAAGTGAGTTCGTGAACGCTGATGCTGCTGCCGCTTCGGACTATTTTGCACAGGCAAGGCTCGACAAAATGAATGGAAGGGATGAAGCGGTCCAGACGCTCCAGACAATAATCGGGGGAGGCGACCTTACCGAGAACGAAATGGTAGTGAATGCGCTTGATGCTGTTAATGTATCCAAGCTCATAGAGTCAGAAGGTACGATCGAATCGCTTGTCCGTGCGCAGGGCTTTGATGACTGTGTAGCCTATCTTGATGGAGAAACAGCGAAGGTCGTTGTAAAGACTGAGGGGCTTGACAAGTCTCAGGCAGCATCCATAAAGGACATAATTATGGGGGAAACTCAGTTACCGGCAGAAAATATAAGAATTTTTGAAGTAAAGTAGTTGAAAAGCTGAAATTATTTTGGTATAATATAAATGTGGGAGTGTATTCACCGGTTCGGTTAAAAAATACACTCAAATCTATGCAGACCGGAGGTCCAAAATGGAAGTTGTTAAAGAGGAAGTCAAGAGCAGACTTAAAATATCTGACGATGTTATAATAACCGTAGCCCGGCTTGCTGCCCTCGATGTCAGGGGAGTAGCAGGCCTCGGCGGCGAGGTCAATAAAATGAGCAGGCTCAGGAAGAACGGCCCCATCAAGGTAGCGATGATGAGTGACGTTGCAGCAATTGACGTAAGCATCATTGTTAAGAGCGGCGAGAAAGCCTGTGCAGTTGCTCAGGAGGTTCAGACCGCTGTCAAGGAAAACGTCCAGAATATGACAGGCATTGCAGTTGCAAGGGTCAATGTTACGGTCAGCGGAGTAGTTTTTGAATGATACGACGTATAAAAAGCTTAAAAATAAAGGAGAGTTTAAATGACAAGACGTGAGATAAGAGACAGCGCTTTCAAGCTGGTATTTGAGCAGCTTCTGCGCGATGATGATATACAGGAGCTTTATGATATCGCCGAGGAGATCGATGAGATAACTGTAAACGACGAAGTCAGGAAGATCGTGGAGGGTACTCTTGAGCACGCTGAGGAGCTTGACGGGATAATTTCCGGCTACAGCAAGTCCAGGAGCATTTCGAGGATCTCAAAGCTGAACCTTGCTATTCTGAGGATAGCGCTCTATGAGTCCATATACGACGATAATACCCCGATGAATGCAGCTATCAGCGAAGCCATAAAGCTTTCAATGACCTATACCTATCAGGAGGATACATCGTTCATAAACGGTGTTCTCGGTGCCTTTTCAAGGGACAGACAAAAGCAGGAAGAGGCCGCAAATGCCTGAGTTTCTCGGTATAGATACAAGCAATTACACAACCTCGGCAGCGGTATATAACAGCGATGAGAACCGTATCTTTCAAGCGAAACGGCTTCTCCCTGTAAAGCAGGGAGAACTTGGTTTGCGTCAGAGTGACGCTGTTTTCCACCATACAAAGCAGCTCCCGGAAATGGTGGAGCAGCTTTTCAGCGGGAATAATATCAGCATCCCGGAGGCTGTGACAGCTTCAGTGCGCCCGCGTGATGCTGAAGGTTCGTATATGCCATGTTTTCTGTGCGGCGAGGGCTTTGCGCGTTCGCTTTCAGCGGTAGACCGGATCCCGGTGTATTCTACCTCTCATCAGGTGGGGCATATCCTTGCTGCGCTCTATTCTGCGGACAGACTGAGCCTTGTTAACGAGCGGTTCATCGCCTTTCATGTAAGCGGAGGAACGACTGACTGTCTGCTTTGCGAGCCGGATGACGACCTTATGATACGGGTAAGTGAACTTGGTACCTCGCTTGACCTGAAAGCAGGACAGGCCGTGGATAGGTGCGGAGTGATGCTCGGACTGAAGTTTCCATGCGGAGCAGACCTTGAAAAGTTGGCTGTCAATGCTGACAAAAAGATTAAGGTCAAGCCTGTGCTGAAAGGCGGGAGCTGCTGCCTTTCAGGAGTTGAAAACAAGTGCCGAACAATGTTCGATGGCGGAGAAAACCCTGAGATTATAGCCAGATATTGCCTTGACTTCATTGCTGAGACGATCGTCGGGATGACAAGCTTTGCTCTGGAAAGCTGCGGAAGACTGCCGCTTGTATTTGCAGGGGGAGTCATGTCAGATCAGATCATCAGGAAGCAGATAATTTCCGAATTCCCGGAGGCATCATTTGCTGCGCCGGAGTTTTCGTGCGACAATGCGGCGGGAGTAGCGATATTTGGCTGTCTGAAGCATACAGGGGTGAAAAAATGCCTGTAATCACAGTTTCACAGATAAACAAATACTTAGCCTTCATACTGAAAGGCGACAAAAACCTGCAAGGCATAATGATACGCGGCGAGATATCTAATTATGTCCGCCATTACAGGAGCGGTCATATCTATTTCACCTTGAAGGACAGTGAAAGTGCTGTCAAAGCAGTAATGTTTGCACAGGCTGCTTCACGGCTAAAGTTCGAGCCTGAGGACGGTATGGCGGTTATAGTGACCGGAAGTGTTGGTGTTTATGAGCGTGACGGAGTTTACCAGATATACGTCAGTGACATTATCCCTGAGGGGGCGGGAGCGGCTAATGCGGCTCTCGAGCAGCTTAAAAAGAAGCTTCTTGCAGAGGGTATATTCGATCAGGCTCATAAACGTGCTCTGCCGGAAATGCCGCGTAAAATAGGTGTAGTCACGTCACTCAGCGGCGCTGCGGTGAGGGATGTTATAAACGTTCTTTCGCGCCGGTATCCTATCTGCGAGCTGTACGCTGTCAACGCTCTTGTTCAGGGCGAAGGTGCGCCTGATTCAGTTTGCAGGGGAATGCTCCGAGCTGAGGCTGCCGGATGTGATGTGATAATAGTCGGACGCGGCGGAGGTTCAAGCGAGGACCTGAGCGCGTTCAATACTGCTAAGGTCGCGTATGCGATATATAATTCAAAGGTGCCGGTGATCTCGGCTGTAGGGCATGAGACTGACTTCACTATAGCTGATCTTGCGGCTGATATGCGTGCGCCAACGCCTTCTGCTGCGGCAGAGCTTGCAGCGCCGGATGCTGAACTGCTTTATGAACGGATCGAACGGCTTGAAGCGCGCTGTGAGAAATGCGCCGGAGAACTTTTCAGGCGTGCGGAGGAGCGTCTTACTGCCCTGAGTGCAAGGCTTTCGGCGCAGTCTCCCGAGAATCGTCTGAGGGTAGCTGACGAGCGGCTAAAAAGCCTCACGGAGCGTAATTCACAGGCGCTTGAAAGGTACATTGAAAGACTTGGAGCAAGGCTTGCGCAGCAAACCGCAAGGCTTGACAGTCTGAGTCCGCTGAAGGTGCTTTCCCGCGGTTATTCATTGGTATATAAGGACGAAAAACTGCTCAGCACTGCTGATGAACTTGCTCCCGGAGACAGCGTGGAGATACGCTTCGGAAGCGGCGGTGCAAAAGCTGAGGTAACTGATAAATGGTGAAGTATGGAAGATAATACAAAATTTGAGGAAAACCTCGCGCGGCTCGGAGTTATAGTCGCAGAGCTTGAAAAGGGCGATATACCGCTTGACAGGGCAGTTGACCTGTACGGTGAGGGCGTGAAGCTCTCCGCAGTATGCCGCAAACAGCTTGACGAGGCACAGATAAAAATAACGGAGGATAAGGGTGCAGATGCTCCCGAAAAATGAAAATGAGTGAAAATTTCAAAGAAAAATTCTCGGAGTATATCAGCTTTACCGAGGAGAATCTGAAAAAGTATAATGCGTGTACTGAGGAACTGATGCCTCAGAAAAATCTTATTGACGCGATGAATTATTCCCTTGAAGCCGGCGGAAAGCGAATCCGTCCGGTGCTTGTCTATGCTTTCTGCGAGGCTTGCGGAGGTGACTGGAGAAAGGCAGCTGCACCGGCAGCCGGCATTGAAATGATGCACACCTTCTCGCTTATACACGATGATCTTCCGGCTATGGACAACGATGATTTCCGTAGGGGAAAGCCCTCATGTCACAAGGCGTTCGGCGAAGCAATGGCTATACTTGCCGGCGATGCACTTACAGTGCTTCCTTTTGAGATAATTGCCGGAGCTGATGAGCTCACAGCCGAACAGAAGGTAAGTATCATCGGCAGATTTGCTGCTGCTGCCGGAAGAGCCGGAATGGGCGGCGGACAGGTCATTGATATGGAAAATGAGGAGCGTACTGATGTTGATGAGGCAAACCTCAGGAATATGTACCGCCATAAGACTGGTGATCTGCTTGCGGTCTCGTGTGTAATGGGCTGTATATGTGCAGGTGTGACTGATGAAGCAAAGCTGATGGCAGCCTCAGACTATGGCTATACACTCGGACTTGCCTTCCAGATAATCGACGATATACTCGACGTAACGAGCACTACTGAGGAGCTCGGCAAGCCTGTCGGCAGCGACGAGGAGGAGAACAAGACGACCTTCGTTACACTGTACGGAGTTGAAAAAGCGCGTGAGATAGCCTCTGGGATAACAGATGAGGCTATGCTTATCCTTGAAAATTTTGAAAATACTGGTTTTCTGCGGGAGCTTACAGAAAGCCTGCTTAAGAGAAACAAATAATTCAATAAGGAGAGCGGAAAAATTCCGTATCGTATAAAATGAAGGACAATAATATTCAGGAAGAAAAGGTATCGCTTGCGGAGCTTGACCTGCCCGGTGACCTCAGAAAGCTGTCTATAAAACAGTGCAGGGGGCTGTGCGGGGAGATAAGGAAGCTGCTCATCACAACAGTTTCAAGGAACGGCGGTCACCTTGCTTCAAACCTCGGAGCGGTAGAGCTGACAATGGCTTTACACCGTAATTTCAACTCGCCGGAGGACAAGATCGTATGGGACGTAGGTCACCAGAGCTATACACATAAGATATTGACGGGGAGATATCAGAAATTCTCTACACTTCGCCAGAAAAACGGTATTTCCGGATTTCCGAAGCCTGATGAATCGGAGCACGACTCGTTCATTTGCGGTCACAGCAGTACGTCTGTATCGGTAGCCTGCGGGATCGCGGAGGCTATGAAGCTTCGCGGCAGTGACAATTATTCAGTTGCGGTAATAGGTGACGGCGCAATGACCGGAGGAATGTTCTACGAGGCGATGAATAACGCCGGACGTGAGAAAGAACTGAACCTTATAGTCATCCTGAACGACAACAATATGTCGATCTCCAAGAGCGTCGGAGCAGTTGCAAGGTATCTCACCTCGTTGCGTAATACTGAGAAATACCTTCGCACAAAGAGGACTGTCGAGAAGGGGCTCGGCAAGGTCCCGCTTGTCGGCAGCGGAGTTTCAAAAGGAATAAAATACGTCAAGGATTCCGTAAAGTACAAGCTTCTTGAGCAGAGCACTCTGTTCGAGGATATGGGCTTTATCTACCTCGGTCCGGTCAATGGTCACAATCTTGATGAGCTTGAGGAAGTAATGCACGTTGCAAAATCATACCGCAAGCCGGTATTCATACACGTTAAGACAATGAAGGGCAGGGGATACATCCCGGCTGAGAATAATCCGGGAGAGTACCACGGCATCTCAAAATTTGACATATCCACCGGTAATCCGGAGGTCTCGGCGACCGACAGCTATTCTACCGTATTTGGCAGGGAGCTTGTTGAAATGGCTGAAAAGGACGACAGGATATGCGCGATAACTGCCGCTATGAAATACGGTACGGGTCTGCAGTTTTTCCACAACCGTTTCCCGGAGCGCTTCTTTGATGTCGGCATTGCTGAGCAGCATGCTGTGACATTTGCGGGAGGACTTGCTTCTATGGGGCAGATACCGGTATTTGCCGTATATTCGACGTTTCTCCAGCGCTCATATGACCAGCTCATACACGATGTAGCTATCGGCGGGCTCCATGTCGTTCTCGGCATCGACCGTGCCGGTATAGTCGGCGAGGACGGTGAAACTCACCAGGGAATGTTTGATGTGCCTATGCTCACTACTATACCTAACACGGTTATCTATTCGCCCTCATGCTATGAGGAGCTGAAAATGTGTATGCAGAAGGCGATATACGTCAACAAGGGACTTGCCGCGATACGGTATCCCCGCGGAGCTGAGAACGCCTCCTTCAACACGAATTATCTCAACACGGACTATCTGTTCATGCGCCAGAATAATTCTGGTATACTGATAATAACCTACGGAAGGATCTACAACGATGCGTTCCTTGCGCAGAAGACAGTTCTTGTTGACGGAATAAAATGCGACCTGTTGAAGCTCACGAAGATCTATCCGCTGAGCAGGAGCATAATCAGTGAGATAGCAGGCTATAAGCATATCGTATTTTTTGAGGAATCCTGCGGCGAGGGAAGTATTTCCGAAATGGTCGGGGACAGGTTGCTTGAGATAGGTTATTCCGGAGATTATAGCCGTGTTACAGCAAGCGGTTTTGTGAAGCAGGCACCTGTTCAGGACTGTCTTGACGAGCTTGGACTGACGGCTGAAAAAATGGCAGGATATATCCGGGAAAGGTTTGAAGATAATGGCAAGGCTTGACGCTGAAATGGTTGAGCGCGGGATAGCTCGCAGCCGTCAGCGTGCAAAGGAAATGATATCAGCCGGGAACGTTACCGTGAACGGAAAGCCGGCAAAAAAAGCTGCTCAGGAAGTATCTGTGCAGGACGAGATCGTCTCGTCGGAGCAGGAGCTTTATGTCGGCAGGGGCGCACTCAAGCTCGAAAGAGCTGCGGAGGAATTCAGACTTGATTTTTCAGGGAAGACCTGTATAGATATCGGAGCCTCGACCGGCGGCTTCACCGATTTTATGCTAAGCCGCGGAGCTGCAAGGGTATATGCAGTTGACGTCGGCCACGGACAGCTTGCTGATACTCTGCGCAGTGACAGCAGGGTAGTGAATATGGAAAATACTGATATCCGCGCGGTCACGCCTGAAATGATAGGCGGGAAAGCGGATCTGATAACAGCGGACGTCTCGTTCATATCGCTGAGGATCATACTTCCGACGGTTTACAGTCTTTTGAGTGATACAGGCTGTGCTGCCGTTCTTATCAAGCCGCAGTTTGAGGCTGGCAGGAGCGGTATCGGGAAGAACGGCATTGTAAAGGACAGGCGGGTTCACGTTCGCGTGCTGACAGAGATAAACGATTTTGCAGCATCAGTAGGTTTCTGCTGCGTGAGATATACTTATTCGCCTGTAAGAGGCGGGAGCGGCAATATCGAGTACCTTGTGATGCTTACAAAAGGCGGTGCAGGGGCGGTGCCGTACAACTTCAGGGAGCTTGTTGACAGCGCCTTTGAAACACTTTAAGGAGAGAGTATGAAAGCTGTATTGTATCCTAATTTTCAGAAACCCAACGCTCTGGGCTGTGCGCGTGAGGTCTGTGATGTGCTGCACTCCCACGGAGCTGAGGTATCAGTGAGCGAAGAATTCCGGAAGGATTTTGAAGATAAGACCTTCGTGGTGTTCGAGAACATCAGTGATTCCGTCAGGACAGCAGATTTTGTAATAGCCATCGGCGGCGACGGAACTATCCTGCGCTGTGCGAAATTCCTCATGGGAACGGATACAAGACTGCTCGGGATAAATACCGGAACACTGGGCTTTATGGCAGGTCTTGAAGCCGATCAGCTCGATAAGCTGAGCCGGCTTATAACGGGCGAATATGAGGTCTCACAGCGGATGACGCTTGACATCACATATCACAGCAGTGAGGGCGATGTGGTATACACTGCGCTGAATGAAGTCTCAGCGCGTTCCGGAAGCTTCAGGATATGTGATTTTGAGGT
>CAMOXW010000092.1 GCA_946629405.1 uncultured Ruminococcus sp. | reverse complement strand
GCAGGTCTTCTCCATGATATCGGTAAGGCTCTCACCTCCGAGATCGAAGGCTCACACGTACAGATCGGTGTTGACGTATGTAAGAAATACCACGAAAGCGATGTTATAATACACGCTGTTGAGGCTAATCATAATGATGTTGAGCCAAGAACGGTAATTGCCTGCATCGTTCAGGCAGCCGACGCTATCTCCGCTGCAAGACCTGCCGCAAGAAGCGAAAACTACGAAAGCTATATCAAGCGCCTCCAGAAGCTCGAGGAGATCTGCAACTCCTATGAGGGCGTTGAGAAATGCTTTGCTGTACAGGCGGGTCGTGAGGTCAGGATCATGGTCGTTCCGGAAGTCATCAACGATGAGAAGATGGTTCTCGTCGCAAGACAGATCGCTCAGCAGATCGAAACTGAGATGGATTATCCCGGACAGATCAAGGTCAACCTTATCCGCGAGAGCAGAGTTACAGATTACGCTAAATAATGCGCATCAAAGGCTGCTGAGTTCATACTCGGCAGCTTTTTTAATAACCAGATAAAGGAGATGAGATCATGCACGGGAAGCTTATCAGGCGCCTTGTTTCGCTTGCTGCCGGTGCAGCAATATCGTTCACGGCGGCAGCACTCCCGGCTCAGGCAGGCTGGGAGCATATCGGCTACCTCGGAGACCTCAACAACGACAAAGAGGTCAATGTCGCCGCCCTCGTCATCATGGCGAAGCATATGCGCGGCAATCAGCCTCTCACCAGCGGGAATTCCTACAATGTCGGCGATACTTTCGTCGGACTGAGCGGTCAGGAGGGCTTCTATACCGAGGACGGCTACCTCTGTACCGCCGATATCGACCAGAACGGCAGGGTCGATATCTACGACTATATCCGCCTGAGAAGGTATACAGTCAGCAATGACCCCGAATGGGTATGGGCCTACAATGAGGATACCCAGACCACCACAACAACAACTACTACAGTTACCTCCACGACCTCCTTCGGCACGACGACTGTCCAGTATACTGATGATACGGGCGAATTCATATCTCCGCCGGTATCCAACATCACCGCGTACCTTCCCTCTCAGGGGGATGCGAATCTGGTCATATTCTACGTTGACTTCCCGGACTGCAAATACTCCGTCGATGTCACCGCTGAGCAGATAGAGAAGATCGCGTTCAGCCCCGCTGATGAAAGCTCGGCTTATTACCCGTTCGAGAGCATGACAGGCTTCTATGCACGTTCGTCAAAGGGCGCTATGGAACTCAGGGGCAAGGCGTTCCGCTATACCGCAAAGGAAAGCGTTTCTTCCTACAATAAGGACAAGAACAAGCTTTTGAAGGAATGCTACGAGGCATTCAACAGTGAGGTGGACTTTGCACAGTTCGACGGCGATAATGACGGCTATATCGACACCACTCTCCTGAGCGTACCGGAGCAGGCTAACAACAGCGACGACGACTGGTGGCCCTGTGCGGGCCCGTCTGAGCTTTCCTACTCAGCAAAAGTACGCTATGACGGCAAGGCAGTCGGTCATCTTATCACCGGAAACGCACAGATAGACAGCCTGACCGACTATAAGAACTTCTGCACGTCATATCTGCACGAAATGGGACACTGCATGGGACTTCCGGATTATTATCTCTACGATAACGACACCGACTGGGAGGGTATGCACGGCGCGGCAGGCAATGAGCTCATGGATGCCGATGCCTCAAGCGACCTGAGCTGCGTATCAAAGCTTCAGCTCGGCTGGTACCGTGACAGTCAGATACAGGTCTATGACAGCTCTCATGGAGCACAGACCTTCACACTCAGCAGTGCCCAGACTGATGCCGGAAACTGTGTTATAATCCCGCGCGGAACGCTTGACAGCCGCTATCAGTCCGAGTATTTCATGGTTGAATTCTTCACCCCTGACGGAAACAGCAGTGCTTCCAACAACCGTATGAAGATAGGCAGAGGCATCAGGGTCTACCACGTTGAGGCGACCGTTTACGACTACGGCAACTGGGTAGACTATATGTATTGCAGCGGTTCGGATTTCACCAATAATGACACTGGAATAAGATTTATCCGCATCATCGACGATACGGACACACAGAACTATTACACGGCCGGCGACGTCATTGACAGCAGCATAGACGGCTTCAACTGGTACGACGAAAGCGGAGGCCAGTCGATAGACCCCGGCATACGCATAACGGTCGGTGAGCTGACGAACGGTCAGTATACCGTTACGATATCCTGAGCGGCAGACCTGGAGGCAGGTACATTCTTCCTCCGGGCTCACACCCTACTATACAGAAAGAAAGGTCAGTTTTATGGCAAAGACCCTGTTCAAATCATCTGAAGATTCAAATTTCATACTCAACATGACTGAGGAGCAGTATTCAAAGCTCGCCTCGGCCGGACTTGTCGCGGCGTGCTTCACGACCTCGATCTCGGCGGTGATACCTGAGGTATTCGACGACAATACCTATTCGGTCTGTGCTACGGGACTTGCGGTCTCGGGCGTGATATGCCTGGTGCTCGCGCTTATAGCGATCATCAAGAAGTACGTCAGGGGAAGGGCAGTCCTCCCGGCGATAGCCTTTGCAGGAATGCTTGCGTGGGGCGGCGTCTCACTTTTCAGCTCATATGACAGACACATCGGCTTCTACGGCTTCCCGCAGCGCGGCGAGGGAATTCTTGCCCTTATGTTCTACTTCGGAGTATTCGTCACCGCTGCCTCGGTCAAGCGTAAGAAAGCCGTGAACGCTCTGCTCATCGGCATTATCGGGGCAGGACTTCTCAATTCGGTGTGGGCGGTGATACAGATATTCACCGGAAAGCTCATGTTCTACTCCTACACTGATATTTCAGTCGTGGTAATGGCAGTCGCACCGGCAGGACTTGCACAGTCCCCGATATTCCTGGCGATGCTGCTCACTCTTTCGCTGACAGCAGCACTTGTCATGGCCACAACAGGGGAGAGCGAGCGCAGCAGAGCTCTTGCAATGCTCTGCGGATGTCTGTTCGCCTTTGTAATGGTATTCACAAGAACTGTTGCCGGCATTGCGGGAGTGATAATTGGACTTGCGGCAGGAGCAGCGGCGCTGTTCATAGCCAAAAAGCCTAAGGAGAGGCTGACTATGCTGCTTATGGTGCTCGTTGCGGCAGGCATAGGCATTGGCATCGCAGGCACGGCTAAGTCCGGCACGCGCAAGGGTTACCGCCTTTGTGACGGCTACATCCTCTGGAGCGACGACTCATATCAGAGGGTCTCTGCAAGCGGCAACTACAGACCTACAGAGGTAGATATCGAGGATAGCTTTGACGTATACAGCTTCCTGAACAAGGAGACTATCGACATAATCAAGCGCTATCCGCTTGAAGGAACGGGTCCGGAGCAGCTTGTCTATCCGCAGATATATACCTACGGCGAACTTCGTCCTGACGCGGAGATAACTGAGCTTGCATCGTTAAATGCGGGAACGTTCGACAAGACTTACAACGAGTACCTCTACACTGCCGCGACCCGGGGCATCCCCTCGATGATACTGCTTATGATAATACTTGCGGCGGCGCTGCGCTCGGGATATGTGAAGCTGAAAGAGAATGCAGACACGGAAAATACAGCAGCGTTCATGCTCACGCTCAGCGGAGTGATTGTTTTCCTGATCGGATGCAGCAATATTACATTTTCACCCGTACTCTGGGCGTGTGCAGGAATAGCCTGCGCGGAGCTCCCTGTAAAGGAGAGGAGCAAGCCGGCTAAGAAGAAGTCTGATATGCCGGAAAAGCCCGCAAAGAACGAGGCTCCCGGGAAGTCAGGCGAGGGTGAAAACGCGGTAGGCTCTGAAAGGACACAAGAGCCTGAAAATCCCGTAAAACATGGATCTTTAAAGGGACAAAAAGCTAAGAGAGCTTCGGCCCAAAAAGAGAAAAGCAAAAAGTAAGTAGATACTAACAAAAACGCCTTGATTTTTTCTGAAATTATGTTAAAATGTAATTAATGAGGAGAACATCCTTAAAAATTACGGAGGTGCATATTATGGCATACATTATTTCTGACGATTGCATTAGCTGCGGTGCTTGCGCTGCTGAATGTCCTGTAAGCGCTATTTCTGAAGGCGACGGAAAATACGTTATCGACGCTGATACTTGTGTAGAGTGCGGCGCTTGCGCTGGCGTATGTCCTGTTTCAGCTCCTTCTGCTGAATAATTACAGAGATCAATGCAGACAGCCCCCGATGATGGGGGCTGTTTTTTTATACTTTGAAGATATCCTCGTAGCTTGCTCTGAGCAGCTCCTTGATGAGAATTATCTCGTCGGGGTAAAGGTGGCGCTGACCGACCTCGATCTTTGCGACGGCGCTCCGGGTGATATCGCAGCCGTGTACTTGCAGGCGGGCAGAGAGCTGTTCCTGAGTAAGACCGGCTTTTTCCCTGAGCAGTCTGACGTTGTTGCCGACTGCTTTTTCTATTTCCTTGTTCATAATGCACAAAACCTCCGCTTCAATTTCTGCACCTAAATAGGTGCAAATGTATTGATTTTATTATATACATATGCTATAATAAAATTGCACCTATATAGGTGCAAAATCTGTGAAAAAATTGGAAGGGCATTATTATGATTTGTCAGAATTGCGGTAATCAAAACGACGGCAGCTCAAAGCTTTGTGCTAAATGCTGGGAGCCTTTGTATGGCGGAAGATATTATACGATAGATGTTCAGTCAGAGCAGAAGCCCGACCGGAGGAAGACTGCACTTCTGGGCGGTTTCTGTTTTGCTGCCGGGGTCGTCTGCGGTTTTTTTCTGCGAAGACGTTAGGTGGGATTTACAAATAAAGGAGTACCGCAAGGTACTCCCTTTTCGTTAAAGAATAAAGCATATAAGTCCCGAACAGCCGTCGTTTATGACGCGCTCGAGCGTTTCCTGAAGCTTCATCCTCGCCTCTACCGGCATTTTGTAGAGCTTGTTGTGCAGTCCCTCATTGACGAGCTCATGCAGCGATTTCCCGAAGATATTGGATTCCCAGATCTTTTTGGGGTCGTCGTCGAAGCCGTCGAGGAGGTACATCACAAGCTCCTCGGACTGTCGTTCCGTGCCGACGATAGGGCTGACAGTGGTGTTGATATTAGCCTTCATCAGGTGGATAGAGGGTGCAGAGGCACGGAGCTTTACGCCGTATTTTCCGCCCTGACGGATAATTTTCGGTTCATCGAGGGAAAGCTCCTCGAGCTCCGGCATGACGATGCCGTAGCCGGTAGCCTCGACCTCTGCGAGTGCGGGCTCGATGCGCTGGTACTTGCGGCGGATGTCATTGAGCTCCATGAGCAGGGGCATCAGGTCGCTTTCGCTTTCGATCTCAATGCCGGTAGCCTCGCCGAGGATACGGTAGAACAGATCGCTGTCGAGGTCGGCAGTTATCGTGACAGAGCCTTTTCCGAGGTCGATAGAGCTTACTGCGGCGCTGACGACATGGGGGCATTCCGCAATAGCTCCGGCAGCGGCAGCAGCCTCCCTGACGAGGCGGATATCCTTAGCTGCGCTGCGTATGCAGCCGAGTATCTCGCTGCGGAGCCAGTGACCCTTTTCGAGCGAATTTATCCATCTTGCCGTGCGGATATTTATTTCCTTTATGGGGAAGGAGAACAGTATCTCACGGATTATCCCGCGGATATCCTCCTCGGTGAGGTCGAGGCAGTTGACAGGGATGACCT
The DNA here is from genome assembly GCA_946629405.1 of uncultured Ruminococcus sp. The sequence goes on along the minus strand of CAMOXW010000092.1, from coordinate 6,760 downwards.
TGGCGTCGTAGCGGTCGGTGAGTTCTTCCGCAAGGCTCAGAGCCTCCGGCGAGGCAGGGTCAACGGTGTTCATGATGACGACGAAGGGCTTGCCGAGCTCTCTGAGCTCACGGATGACGCGCTCCTCGCACTCCTCGTACTCCGCGCGTGGAATGTCTGAAATAGAGCCGTCTGTGGTTATAACGAGCCCGATAGTTGAGTGGTCGGTGATGACCTTCTGGGTACCGATCTCGGCAGCCATATTGAAGGGTATCTCCTCATCGAACCAGGAGGTCATGACCATGCGGGGCTGTTCGTTTTCGATATAGCCGAGCGAGCTGGGAACGATATATCCGACGCAGTCGATGAGGCGGACGCTGAATGCGGCTCCGTCGCCGAGGCTGACCTCGACGGCTTCCTCGGGAATGAACTTCGGCTCAGTGGTCATGATAGTTTTTCCGGCAGCTGACTGCGGAAGCTCATCGAGGGCGCGTTCACGCTTGAATTCGCTGGTGATATTGGGGATCACGAGGGTCTCCATGAAGCGCTTGATAAAGGTAGATTTGCCGGTGCGGACGGGGCCGACGACCCCTATGTAGATATCGCCGCCGGTGCGCTCGGCGATATTGCTGTAAATATCTTTAACCATATTATCTCCCTGTATTACGTTATTTTTGACGGTGTATCACGTTACGATCGGTATGATGAGCATACCGCTTGTGCGGAGCTTGTCGCCGTCAAGCTCATTTTCCTCCATGATCGCTTTCACGCTTGTGCTGTAGCGTTTGGCGATATCCCAGACGTCCTCGTCCGGAACGCCGAAATACAGCTTTATCGCGTAATCGCCGTCCCTTGTTTTTCTGACAGAGCCATCCGCCTCGATGCTGCTCACAGCGCGTATGGCAGACGAGCCTGTGACGGAGATCTTAGCCGAAATATCAGCCTTCGCGGTAAGCACGCCCTCCGGGGAGATGTTGTAGGAAACGTCTCTTGCTGCGATTTCAGCCGAGACTTCAGAGCCTGAGATGTCGTCGCCGATGCTGATAGTTTCCTCGAAGGTCTCATCCTTGTCGGGCATAGATATCATACCTGAGCTGTCCCGGGCGGCCATAGAGTAAGTTAGCATACCGCTGACGATGACTGATCTACCGTCGTCGCCGGTGCGGGTGTTGATATTTTTTGGGGAACACCACATCGAGTAGACCGTTCCGGGAACGCTCTCGCCCTCTGCGAGCTTCGCGGTGTGGCGGAAGCCTTCGTCGTAGACGGTAGGGAGCTGACGTGCGCGTATCTCTGAGAACGACACCTCGCATGGATAAACGGTCGAGTAGGCATCTGTGCCGACCATAACGGAAGCTGTTTTCACAGCGCGGCAGAGCAGTCTCAGCTCAGCCTCGCAGCGTATCATGCGGTTGTCGCCATTCTTTCCGGCGGCTGGGGAAACGTCGCAGGTGACGATCTCGGGAGTGACGGAGCATTCGTAGGTATCATCGAGACCGTCGATATCAATTATCTGGCTGTAGGGGAGGGTGAAGCGCAGCGGTTCGACCGTGCCTGAGCCGTCCTGTTCGCAGGAATAGAGCAGATCGACGGTTATTTCGCCCTTGGCAAGGAGCTTGCCGGAGATCATTTTTTTCTCGCAGTCGCCGGCGGAGCAGCGGCAGCTTATTATGCTCGTGACAGCGGGCTGAGCGGGCGGGAGCTCTGTTTCCTCGGTGATACGCAGGAGCTTGTCGGCGGATAGCCTCTTTGACGCATATCTCACCGGAACACGGCGGAGCTGTATATTCATACCGGAAACATCGGAGATGACCTCCTGACGGGTCTCGCAGCAGACGGAAGCCTTGACGGAGACAGCTCCGCGCAGGTCGAGGCGGCGCTTGTTGACGGCACGGCAGTTGATATGATCTGTCTTGGGGATGAGGCGTACCTCCGGGGCATCACAGTCGCGGTCGAGCTCGATGATCTTCTGGAAGCTCTGGGTCTGGGTGACGGAGCGCAGTACGCTGTCCCCCTCGCCGCAGTAGAGTATCCTGATATCGCAGCGCAGCCCGTAGCTCAGCTTGTCGCCGCTCAGTGACCACTCGGTCACGACCGGGCATACCTCATAGCGGACGAGCCTGAAAATATCCGGGTAGTAGTCCGGAAGGATGTAGTCGAGCTCCACGCTCTGCTCCTGGACGCCCTCGAAAACCCTCACGGAAGCGGGAACGGTCTCTTTGCTGATCTTAAGTTCCATAATATTGACCTCCTTGAAAAACACTTTGTATAATGATATTCAGTGAGGTGTACAGGTATTCCAATGATAAAAAATATGACAAGTCCACAGATTATTAGCATTTGTAAGCGGCTTGCAGGTATTGAATTTCCGGCTCTCTCATGTTATAATAGTATCGTTAAATAAGAATATATGGGAGGAAAATATGAAGTTTAATAAGATAACGGCTGCACTTACAGCAGCGCTTCTTGCTGTGAGTGCTTCCGGCTGCGGCAGCAAGAGCAAAAGCAGCAGCTCCGTGAAGAATGCCGAGCCTTCGTCCGCCTCAGGTGAGGAAAGCACGTCAGCTTCACAGACAACGGCTGCATCAGCCTCAGAGCCCGTAACAGAGGCGACGGAGCCTGTTACACAGCACATCAGCCCTATAGAGACTGTCACCGCCGAGTGCGCGGTACAGTATAATGCTGATACGGTGGTACAGCGTGTTGACGGCAGCAATACAATAAAGATACCCCTCGCCGAATTCATAGAGGAGGGCGACAAGATATCCTCATTCACCTTCGTTATATACTCCGGCGACGGCAGCAATATCGGCTCATACAAGGGCGGCTGCGGAATCACGGTAGCGGAGGAATGCCCCGCGGGCAAGGAGGGCTGGTATCAGTCACCGGACTTTACCGCTTCCACGCAGGGCACCTACGGCGAGATAAAGTGGGATGTACCGCAGGATATCAGGGATTATATCTCGCCCTCGGGCGACGTGATGTTCGGTTACTGGTGGGGAAATTCGTCGAGCATCAGGTTAGATGCGGCGATATGCACCTTCACCCGCACCCGTGAGCTGCCTGTTGACGGTACTAAGACATTTGAGGTAAAAAAGAGCGTTTCCTACAATGACAGTGACAATACCATAAAGGTGAAGACGGCTGACTTCCTTCCGGAGAACGCGATCCCGGAGGCTGTGACATATAACATAAGCTCAACGGGCGGGTTCAGGAAGTTCACCGGAGCATTCGGATATTCTTCTTCCGCGGGAAGCTATCAGTCGCCCGATACGGCGGTATTTACGGACAGCTCGGCGCTTTCGCTCACATGGTTCGTTCCGGCAGAAGCGAAAAGCTATTGTACACAGGACGGTGAGATAATGCTTGGATACTGGTGGAGTGAGCAGCCTTCAGCTGTACTTGAATCCGTAACTGTGAAATACAGTCAGGGTGACGGCACAGCACAGGCCTATGTACCGCCAGCGGAGGTGGTCACTGAGCCTGAGGATAGCGTAAGCGAGAACAATTTCAGGAGCGCTGCAAGGATAGCCTCTGAGATAAAGGTCGGCTGGAACCTCGGAAATTCGCTTGAATGCTACGGATACAAGAGCTGGGCGAGCGAAGCTGAGACAGCGTGGGGCAATCCTGTGACAACAAAGCAGATGATACAGGAGGTCAAGGCAGCCGGATTCAACGCAGTGCGTATCCCTGTAACGTGGGGAGAACATCTAAACGGCACCGATATCGACCCTGATTGGCTCAGGAGGGTGCAGGAGGTCGTTGACTATGCCTATGACGAGGGAATGTTCGTTATACTGAATATGCACCATGACGACTACATCTGGTTCACACCCTCGGACAGTGAGTATGAGAAGTGCCGCGAGAAGCTGATGAAGATATGGACGCAGATAGCCCGTCAGTTCGGCGGATACGGCGACAGACTGCTCTTTGAGGGCATGAACGAGCCGAGGACTGTTGACAGTGATAAGGAGGGGATGGGCGGAACTCCTCAGGAGCGTGCGGTGGTGAACAAGTATGAGAAGGATTTCGTTGACGCAGTACGCGCGACCGGCGGCAAAAATGCTGACAGAACGCTCATCGTGACAAGCTATGCGGCATCGGCTGAAACTGCTGCTATGAACGATGTGGTGATACCCTCGGGCGGCGGAAATATCATCCTCTCACTGCACTATTATGCGCCGTGGAAGTTCTCTGACGGCACGAGCACTACATTCGGCGATGCGGAGAAGGCAGAGCTTGACGCGAAGTTCAAGGAGATAAAGACGAAGTTCATCGACAAGGGACAGCCGGTGATAATCGGAGAATTCGGCTGTGTTGCGGCAGCGGACAATGCTGTGCGGGCTCAGTATTACGAATACTATATACAGTCTGCAAGGGCGAACGGCATCAAGTGCTTTGTCTGGGACAACAACGTGTTTTCGGGCGAAGGCAGCTTCGGAATATTCCACCGTCTTTCAAAGACGTGGGAGGAGGAGCTCAGAGACGCCATTGTGAAGTGATAACGTGCAGCCATGAGGAACATACCTTGTGGCTGCATTTTTTATTAATTAAAAAAGTATTTAGGCAGTATCAACATTACGGGGGAGGTAATTTAGTGACAATCGACAAATCTTCAATGGGACGCAAAATATTTCTTCACTTTTTTTAACAGATATGGTATAATGATAACGTGAATATCTGTTTTTTGCCGGAGGTGACCTTTTTTCAAGTGAAGACACTTTTTATATCCGACCTCGACGGAACTCTCCTGAGCCCCGCGCCGGAGATCACGGAGAGGACTGCCGGCATAATAAATTCACTTACGGACAGCGGTGTATACTTCACGTTCGCTACCGCAAGATCGGTCTATTCAGCAGCTCCGATAACATCGGGACTGAGGCTGAATGTGCCGTGCCTGCTGATGAACGGCGTGAGCGTGTACGATACCTCGGAAAAGCGCTATATCCGGAGCGAATACATAGCGCCGGAGGCTTCTGCTGAGGTGCTGAGAGCCTTTGAGCGCCACGGCGTACACTGCTTCATGTACAGGATCAGGGACGATATCCTGACCTGCTGCTACTCAGAGCTCACAACGAAGGTAATGCAGAGCTTTGCTGAGGTGCGGAAGAAGGACTATAAGAAGCCGTTCGTGCAGTACGACCGTCTTATAGACCACGCTGACAGCAGCACTGTCTATTTCACGACCACAGGACCGCGCGAGGAGCTTCTGCCGGTCAAGCTCGAGGTCGAGAGGATAGCGGGAGTTGACCATGCCTTCTACCTTGATGTGTACAACGGCGAGTGGTATCTCGAAATTTTCTCGCACAGGGCATCAAAGGCGAATGGTATACGTTTTCTCCGCGAAAAATACGGCTTTGACCGGGTGGTGGCATTCGGCGACAATCTCAATGATCTGTCAATGTTCAGCGCTTCCGATGTAAAGGTAGCCGTATCCAACGCCCGTGACGAGTTAAAGGCAGCAGCCGATTTCATTGCACCGCCAAATACTGAGGACGGCGTGGCTGAATGGCTGGCTCAAAATTTTAGCAAACATAATATTTTTACATAATTGAAAGGAATCAGAAAAATGAAGAAATTGATGTTAGGCAACGAGGCATTCGCAAGAGGTCTCTATGAGGCAGGATGCCGCGTAGTATCGAGCTATCCCGGCACTCCCTCCACAGAGATAACTGAGGAGGTCGCCAAGTACGATGAGGTCTACGCTGAGTGGGCACCCAATGAGAAGGTCGCTATGGAGACCGCTCTCGGCGCATCTATCGCAGGCGCAAGGAGCTTCTGCGGAATGAAGCACGTCGGACTTAACGTTGCCGCTGACCCGCTGTATACAGCAGCTTATACCGGCGTGAACGCAGGCATGGTCATTGCCGTTGCAGACGATCAGGGTATGCACTCCTCACAGAACGAGCAGGACAGCCGTCACCACGCTATCGCGTCAAAGGTGCCGATGCTCGAACCCTCGGATTCAGGCGAGTGCAAGGAATTCGTCAAGCTTGCCTTTGAGCTTTCGGAGCAGTTCGACGCACCGTTCATCGTGAGGATGTCCACCAGAGTTGCACATTCACAGAGCATCGTCGAGACTGAGGACAGGCAGGAGCTTGAACTCAAGCCCTACGAGAAGAACGCTCAGAAGTACGTTATGATGCCCGCCTATGCCAAGACCCGCCACGTTTTCGTTGAGGAGCGCACGAAGAAGCTCATCGAGTACGCTGAGACTACGCCTCTCAACCGCGTTGAGATCTCGGACAAGGCTGAATTCGGCGTTATCACCAATGGCGCGGCTTACCAGTATGTCAAGGAGGCGCTCGGCGAAAAGGCTTCCGTGCTGAAGCTCGGAATGGTGAACCCGCTTCCTGAGAAGCTCATAAAGGACTTCGCTGCAAGGTACGAGAAGATATACGTTATCGAGGAGCTTGACGGAATAATCGAGGAACACTGCCGCAATATCGGCGTAAACAACGTTCAGGGCAAGGAAATATTCGGCTATATAGGCGAGATACACCAGTCCGCTATCGCAGAGAAGCTGCTCGGCGAGAAGAAGGACTTCACCGCGCTGGAGGAAACTATCCCTATGCGTCCGCCGGTAATGTGTCCGGGATGTCCCCACAGAGGACTTTTCTACTGCCTGAGCAAGAACAAGATAACCGTATCGGGCGATATCGGCTGCTACACTCTCGGAGCAGTTGCGCCGTTGTTTGCCGTTGATACTACAATATGTATGGGCGCATCAATATCCGGTCTCCACGGCTTCAACAAGGCTCGCGGAGCTGAATCCGAGCAT
>CAMOXW010000091.1 GCA_946629405.1 uncultured Ruminococcus sp. | reverse complement strand
GTCTTTATACTCAAAGTAGAGTTCAATAAGCAACCGGTTGGAGCTGTTGTAATAGGCGATCGCACTCTTGTGCAGTATGCCGAATTTTTTCAGCTTGTCTGCGACCTGCTTGCTGACTGCCTCGGAATACCTGACATCAAGCCTTTCACCTGCCGCTGCGATCATTTCCTCAATGACCTTTATCTGCTCGAACATGAGACTCCGGCTCTCTGAAAAACGCATTTCCAGCAGCTTGGACAAAGCCTTTTCCCTTGTTGCGCTCTCAAATGCTGCACTCAGCTCGTCCTTTTTCAGACATTCAGAAAGTTCATCGGGAAATCTCCCGCTGTTCGTTTCACTCGCCCTGATAAGGCTCCGGAAACCGCGTACTGTGCTGTCATAGTTAGTCTTCCAGCAGGTCAACCTGCGAAAACAGTGAGTACATATCTGACGGCTCACTTCATCGGCAATACTGCATTTTTCATTCTCGTCAGACAGCATATCAGCTATCCTTCCGGATTCCTTTCTCACTTCGCCGATAGCATCCGAAAGGAAGCTCAGCCTTGCGCTCATCAGCTCTGGAAGTGCAGAAATACCGTCGTTTCCGGCAATCACCCATTTGTCCGAATAAACCGGTGCAACGACTGTGAAGATCATCGCCCCTGATATGATGTTCATCATGCTGTAAACGTTGTCGTGAGTCGTCCCGGTAAGTATCATCAGCATAAATTCAACGGCAGCAAAGACTGCCGCTGCAAAGGTACTGCGCTGCTTGCTGAAATAGCCGGCTATCAGCCCCGCGGCAGGCAGAAGCACTACGTTCATTCCTGTTTCCGGCGAGGCAAGAAATGCACCGCAGGCAGTCAGCGCACCGCAAAGAACCCCTCCCGGACTGCGGTAAAAATATGCTGCACAGAGCGTGACAGCGGTGCCGATGACTATTCCGGGATCGATAAATGAGAGCCTTACCGAACAAAGCGCCGAAACAGCGATGGTATACACGACCGAGTATGCAAAGCCTCCGCCCGCAGAAAGGTCAATGACCGCCCTCCGTTGCATCCCCCGTATTATCAAAGCGGCAGAGTAGGCGCAGATACCCGATACCGCCCCGTAAAAAACGTAAAATAAAAGCTTGTAGAGTACCTCTCCGATTATTGCGGAGACAGCTGCTCCGGAAAGAAAAATGGCTGAGCTCACGGTTATCCCGCATATGCGCGGTTCATCCGCATTGTCAAAGAAAAGCTTGATTATGAGTATCATTATCATCGCTGTTATTTTTACAATATTCCTTCCGACGCTCCCGCTTATCATGCTTCGTACAAGGCTGCCTGTGAGTACGGCTGACGAGTACGGGAGAGCCGATGCCCCGGCGAGCGAAATATCCGCGAATGAGGCTACGCCTGCTATCTGCGAACCGGCAAGCAGATATCCTGCTGCGAGCGACAGAACAAATCCTCCGGCAGCCCCGGCTGCACTGCTTACGATAAGCTTTCCTGTTTTTATCATTGTTATCACCTTACCTTTTTTCTTTATGCGGCACTGATAACTATTATATCATTTATTTTCATCGAAATATGTCGTATACGGTAAGCTGCAAAAGCAATATATCGGCAATATCCTAACAGTGTGCTCAAGTGTAATATTTTTTTAGGAAGGATTCAACTATGTATCCAACGAAAATTTAGTTTCCTGTAAGCTGATGACTGTATAAAAAGCCTCGGAGCAATTGTTCCGAGGCTGGTTCTTTATTGTTTAATTATCCGTAAGGTCATAAGGAGGTTCTTCGTTTGAAAGAGCAAGCTCAACGACCTTGCCATAAAATCCGGCTGGGTTCAGGAGAATGCGCTCACCGATTATCTTTGCCTGAGTGCTGTCCGGTGCGAATAGCTTCATATCCATAAGGTCGCCGTCGATGTCGAGACAGCGCACTCTGACATAGCAGCCGTTTTCAACGGGAATGTACTCTATCTTTATCTCCTGTTCAGCTTTAAGCCTTGCAAAATATCTAAGAGCAGCGAGTACAAGCTTGTCACGGTATGACTTCGGAGCGTACTTTTTAAGCTGCCTTGCACACTCTGTACCCTTGCGGCAAAGCACAAATACCTCCGGTGAATCCCCTCCTCCTTTTCTCTCAATTAGACCGTTTTCGAGGAGATAGCCTATCGAATCCTGATAGCTGAAATAATTCACGACGCCGGTGCCGATCGCTATTTCGTAAAGATGATCCGGCTCGACCGGTTTTGCAATCTTGTAGAGCAGATAGCAGAGCAGTATATTCAGCGTAGGAATATCCTTGATCTCCGTATCTGCGAATTCAGTCATTTTCTTTATGTTTTCTTCCTGCATAGCTTCACCTTAACAGAAGTGCGGATAATCGATCATATGTGAAAGCAGAGCGATATTTACCGCAGCTTCAACACAGGCAACTGCCGAGGGTACCGTGCAGGTCTCGCGCTCGCCGTTGTCGCCGATACAGCCGTTGGGACTGAAAGCGACCTTGAGCGTCACAGGCATTCCGGAGGAGATACCGCCAAGGAAGCCGCCGTGATTATTAGTTCTTGATGTGAGGTAGCCTCGCTCGTTGAGGCAGAACTCGTCCTCATTCTGGCTCCCGAGCATTCCTGCTGAACGGAAGCCCATTCCGAATTCAAGTCCGGTAACTCCGGGAATACCGAAAACAAGCTGTGCGATATTATTTTCAAGGCCATTGAACACAGGAGAACCCAGTCCTGCCGGGACATTCACACTGGCGCACTCCACAACGCCGCCAAGCGATTCCCCTGCTGTTTCAGCCTTGCGGATATCCTCTGTCATCAGCCACCCTCTGCGGTCGTTTATAACAGGAAAACGCTTGATGCGTATACTTCTCACGCCGTCACGGGTTATATTCACCGGGTCGAACGGATTGTCCTTGATGCCGTGAATGCTTGCGATATGCGCACCGGTATATATACCTCTGCGTTCAAGTATCTGAGCACATACGCCGCCTGCAAAGCAAAGCGGTATCGTCATTCGCTGAGAGAAATTCCCCTTGCTGCGGAAGTCACTGAAATCACGGTACTGGACTGTTCCGGTATAGTCAGCATGACCGCGACGTACAGTCGGATCCGTATGGACCGGTTTCACAGCAGGCTTCTGGCTGTTCTGTACAAAAGCACAGAGCGGAGCACCACTGGTCCTTCCGTTTAAAACGCCTGAAATGATATGCGGAATGGAATTCGGCCCGGCATTGCGTATGCCTATACTCCTTCTCGCCATAAAACGTGCAAGCTCGTCAACATCAATATACTCACCTGAAGGGAGATCCCCTATGGTAACGCCGATAGCAGGTCCATCAGGCTCACCGAATATGGATATTGAGATCCTGTTATTCCAGAACGATGACATTTGCATTACCTCCGAGATCTGTATAGTCCCTGAAAAAGTCGGGATATGATTTTTCGGCAGCCTCCGCGCCTTTTATGATAACTCCTCCGTCAATGCGGGTAGCAGCTATTGCAGCTGCCATAACAATGCGGTGGTCGCCTGCACTGTCAACTGTACCGCTGTGCATATTGCCGGTCGGACGGATGATAAGTCCGTCGGGAGTAACACTGACGTCGCCGCCGAGAGCGTTCAGCATTGCGGCAGTCGTCATGAGCCTGTCGCTTTCCTTTATACGCAGCCTTTCTGCGTTGTATATCACTGATTCCCGGCTGCCGAAAGAGCCGAGTACCGCGAGTATCGGAACGAGGTCGGGGATATCCGAGCAGTCAGCCTTAAAGCCGGTGATGCTGCCGTTCTTACAGCATCCGCTGATTATATCTGTTATCTTCCGGTCCCCCTGGACACTGTCAGGAGCAAGATTTCCGATTTTCACGTCAGATCCGAGTGCGTTTGCTACAAAGAAGAACGCGGCCTGAGAGTAGTCACCCTCGACATTTTCGTCATGCGGAAGATAGCTCTGCCCTCCCCTGATACGGAAGCCGCTTTCAGTTTCTTCGGCAGAAATACCGAACCTGCGGAGAATATCGAGAGTTATATCAACATAGGGTCTTGATTCAAGATGTGAAAGAAGGAATATCTCCGAGTCCTCGTCAAGAAGCGGAAGAGCAAAAAGCAGACCTGTGACGAACTGTGAGGAAACATTGCCCTCTATTTCATATTTTCCGCCGCGAAGCTTTCCGGTGACCGCATATGGCATTGTACTGCCTGCAAAGCTGATACCATTTTTTCCGAGCTCGCGGAAATAGATGTCGATAGGTCTTTGAGGAAGTCTTCCTCTCCCATGAAACTCAGCATCAACACCGAGTGCAGCTGCTACAGGGAGAATGAATCTCAGGGTTGAGCCGCTCTCACAGCAGTCGATAGCAGCCTTTTCCGGAATTTTTTTTATACCGTCAACAATAACTGTACTGCCGTTTACGAAAAAAGCAGCGCCGAGCGCAGTCATTGCATTTATCGTAGCCTCTATGTCCCTGGACATGGTAACACCGCTAATGACCGATCTCCCGCAGGCAAGCGCAGCACAGATAAGTGCTCTGTGAGCGCAGCTTTTTGAAGCCGGTATATCGAGCCCGCCGTGAAGCAGCGAGCCTCCAGTTAAAATATCCACTTATATCCCTCCGTTGGGCATACTGCCGGCTGCCCGAAAATAAGACCGCTCTTTTTCAAAAGCGGTCTGCAATGCTGAGCAGTACACCGCACAGTCAAGTCCCTTGCGCCGGAACCTACGGCGGATATGAGCATACGCATAACGTTATCCGGCAAAATCTATTAACATTATACCATGATTAGCCGTTGATGTCAAGGATTTTATTGAATTAATCGAAACATAAAACAATATTGAACAGTGTTATAAAAGATAAAAAGCCGGAGCATTTGCCCCGGCTATGATTTATTCTGCTGTAGATGCGTCAGACGAGCCTTCCTCCGCAGATTCTTCAACATAACTGATCTTTGCTGCATCGAGAGCTGTCTTGAGCTCCGTCATAGCGCTGTCAGTAGCTTCATCGTCAGTGATATGAACGAGTGCCTTGCCTTCTGCCTCTGCTGCCTTTTTCACGAAATCTCCGATCTCGATAGAGTTGTTCTCAAACATATATTTCGCGCCTGAAACTGTTACATAAATATCTGTCTGAGCTGACTTGTCAACATCCGTCGTAGATGCTCCTGACGACTGGGAATCTCCTTCGCCGTCACCGTCGCCGTCACCTTTTCCCCACCAGCCAAAGTGAAGTCCGAGAAGGAATGCGAGAAGTGCAAGAAGTATAAGAATTATCAGCGCAACGAGACAGCCGCCCCTCTTCTTGACTACTACCTTCTCCTTGGGAGCCGGTGCTTTTTTGCCTTTGCCGTTTGAGTTTGCCATTTTTACTCTTCCTTTCATTTTGAAGTATCAATATAAGTACAATAGAAGCTGTGGTAGACATTTCTCACTCTTTCTACAGCCGCTTTGACTTTCTTAACATGCCTGTACAGCGAGTTTTCGCTGTCATATACGAGAGCACACAATACAACATCGTCCTCTTTCAGCTCTGCCTTCTGAAGAGCCGCTACGATAAGGTCATAGACCTCATCCTCGGAGGATATAGCCGCTTTGCCGAGCTGCTCGTCATAGTTGCTGATATACAGCATACCGTCAGAGTCATACCTGATGTTGAGCGTGACGAGCATCCCTTGTTCATAGCCGAGAAGCGCCTGCTGATTTGCAGCGGCGTTCTTGTTGATATTCTCAGCCATTTCCCATGCGTTTTCGACCTCTGCATCAGCCTGAGCGCGGATGGTATCTACCTCCTGGCGGGATTCATCAAGCTGCTGCTGGACCATTGCGACCTTGTTTTCCGCGTCAGCCCTGACCTGCTCATTGCTGTCCTTTACATTCATCATGACCCAGAAAAGCATTATCATAATGACATCGAGAAGCGCCGTCAGCTCAATGACTATGCCCTTGCTCTTATGAAAGCCGCCCATTATTTATCATCCCCGCGATTAAGTGCTTTCAGGATCTCCGCAACTGATTCCCTGTCGTTGATGATTATTTCTGAAACATTCTCGCTGCTGTCATTTTTGCTTACGGTGTTCTCGTGTGAAGGCACAAGTACCTCTACCGGAACGCTTTCGGGTTCGCGGACTGACTTGCGCGGGGCAGATATTCTGTACGGAGCGTTGTTCCTGTCAAGATAAAGAGCAACAGTCTTTTCGTTATCCTCGATCTTGGCTGAGATAATGCCGTCCATGAACTTGAAGATTATCGCAAAGATAAGTCCCCAGAAAGTAGAGGTAAGTGCTCCGTAGAAATTGCTTGTAACGTCTGTGTCATCTGCAACGAGTCCGAGCAGCGATACCATTGTGCCGAGAATACCGAGAAGCGGGAAAATACCGGTCAAATTCACAAATACCGAGTAAAGCTTTCCGGTGTGATTACGCATCGTGACGAGGTCGGTCTCACGGATATCAGAAATGTCGTCCTCTGCTTCTTTACGGGAAGCACCGCCGTCCGGCACGAAAACGGTCAGGTGTGTTTTATTGTACAGCTTGTCCGCTGATTCGCGCAGCTTATAGTAGACAACTCCTGTGAGAACAGCCGCAATGAAAATTATCATGTCGTATCCCCAGAAGTTCATAAATATTACTGAAAATAGTTTTTTCATCCGGACTCCCCCTCATACAACATAATAACATATTTATTTCCGGATTGCAATAGTTTTTTCAATATTTGTTCAAAAAAAGTCTGGTATTTCAGTCATTGAAGCTCAGAAAAATTTTTGTTCGGGAAATAATTTACATATTTTCTATTGACAAATTTCTCATGCTGTGGTATAATATTTAAGTCAACGCCGGTGTGATGGAATTGGCAGACGTGTCGGACTCAAAATCCGATGGTAGAAATACCGTACCGGTTCGACCCCGGTCACCGGCACCAACTTATTCGCAGTACACACTTCAGGGCTTGCGATCAAATGGGGCGCAGGTCCCGATCAAATGGGGTGTAGGTTCGTTTTCACGGCAGTATCATCTTTCTTGTAAATATGCCGAACATTTCTGTATGGGCTCGTAGCTCAGCTGGGAGAGCGCTGCGTTCGCAACGCAGAGGCCGAGGGTTCGATCCCCTTCGGGTCCACCAAACAAAACATTATACGAAAAGGGGATACTGATAGTATTACTTCCCTTGAAGCTTGCCGCCTGATCTCAGGCGGTTTTCTTTTTGCGGAATATTCCAGGAGCTGTTATCTTCGGCTGAATTTTCCTTTTTTTACATTTATCAGTAATTTACTTGCATTAAGTCTGAAAATAGGTTATAATAGTAACAGCGGAATATGTCTCAAAGGAGGGATCACTTTGATCTGTGGGATATGCGGAAGAAAAATGCTCGAGGGTGAGTTCAGAATGGAACAGCGCAGCGTTGACAGCGGTATCTATCGCGCTTACCCTGTTGCTGCATGGTACGAAAAAGGTGAGAAGATCTGCGAAACACCGATAAACCGTACTCTCGGCTTTTACTGCTCTGAATGCGGAGCAATGGTCGGGATTTTCCCGTATACTAAGCCTGTCGGTTTTACAGGAAGATTCAAGGCTGACCTCGACGACAGTATCGACCGGCTTCCATACAAGATATGCCCGGAATGTGAAACTAAAATGGACATTGATTATCCGCGGTGTCCGGAATGCGGATACATATTTGAAACTATTTAGCATTAATCGGAGGTAATCACGATGACGTACAAGGAAAGCTTCATTAAATTCATGGTTGACTGCGGAGTGCTGACTTTCGGCGAATTTACGCTAAAAAGCGGCAGAAAGGCTCCCTATTTCATCAACTGCGGCAACTATAAGACAGGCGCTCAGCTCGCAAGACTCGGAGAGTACTACGCTGAGTGCATCCATGAAAACAATATACCCGTTGAGACACTGTTCGGACCTGCCTATAAGGGCATTCCGCTCGCTGTTTCGGCCGTTGTGGCACTGAGCAACAAGTTCGGTATCGACGTTTCCTACTGCTTCGACCGCAAGGAAGCTAAGGACCACGGCGAGGGCGGTATGTTCGTCGGCAAGGCACTCACAGACGGCGAGAAGGTCGTTATAATCGACGATGTTATGACCTCCGGAAAGGCTCTACGCGAGTCAATGCCAAAGCTCAAGGGTGCGGCTGACGTTGACATTACAGGTATGGTAATTACAGTTGACCGTATGGAAAAGGGTACCGGCGAACTTTCCGCCGTTCAGGAGGTAAAGCGCGATTTTGGCGTTACCGTTTACCCTATCGTTACTATGGAGGATATCATCGAGGCAATACGCAATGATATCGTTCCCGGCAAGGAATACCTCGGCAGGATGCTCGAGTACAGAGATACTTACGGTACCAGATAATCATT
>CAMOXW010000090.1 GCA_946629405.1 uncultured Ruminococcus sp. | reverse complement strand
CATTGAACGGTAGAGAGCGCCGTCCACGCCTGTTTTTCCAATAATGTGAAGAATGACGTCCTTGCCGGAAACATACTTCCGAAGCTTTCCCGTGAGGTCGAACCTGATTGCGGACGGCACCTTGAACCATGCCTTTCCGACAGCCATTCCGCAAGCCATATCGGTCGAGCCCACGCCTGTTGAGAATGCTCCGAGGGCGCCGTATGTGCAGGTATGAGAATCTGCACCGATAACAAGATCACCGGCGGTCACAAGACCTTTTTCCGGGAGAAGGGCGTGCTCGATGCCCATTTCGCCGACGTCATAGAAGTGGGTGATGTCCATATCGGCGCAGAAATCGCGGCACAGCTTGCACTGCTGAGCAGCCTTGATATCCTTGTTCGGGGCGAAGTGGTCCATGACCATTGTGACCTTATTTTTGTCGAACACGCTGTCTTTGCCGAGCTTTGCGAACTCCCTGACAGCCACCGGAGAGGTGATGTCGTTGCCGAGGACGAGGTCAAGCGAGGCGAGGATGAGCTGTCCCGCCTGCACGGAGTCAAGTCCTGCATGAGCCGCAAGTATCTTCTGCGTCATTGTCATACCCATAGTTTTCAGCTTCTTTCTGAGAAAATGATTTGCTTTCGCCGCTGTCCTGATTCATAATCCGTGGGTAGTAAGCAGCGAGTGGATATCCGTGATCAGTTGTGGTGTCCTGCTTTAATCCATCGCCGGAGGCGATACCATTAATTCCGCATTCCGCATTCCGCATTCCAAATTCAAAATAATTATGAATTAAGAATTATGAATTATGAATTGATAATGGCTCCCTTGTCGGCTGAGGACACCTGCTGAGCGTAGCGTTTGAGGTAGCCGGTAATATTTTCCTTTCGCTTGATCGGCATAGTCCTTCTGCGCTCTGCGAGTTCCTCGTCGGAGACCTCGAGGGTTATAGAGTAATTCGGGATGTCTATCGAGATGATGTCGCCGTCCTTGACATAGGCGATAGTTCCGCCGTTTACAGCCTCGGGGGAAACGTGACCGATAGCGGCACCGCGGGTAGCTCCGGAGAAACGTCCGTCAGTGATGAGTGCAACTGTCGAGCCGAGACCTGCTCCCTGAATAGCGGAGGTCGGGGAGAGCATCTCACGCATACCCGGACCGCCTGCGGGTCCCTCATACCGGATAACAACGACATCACCGGGCTTGATGCCGCCCTCATATATGACCTTGATAGCCTCCTCCTCGCTGTCGAAAACGCGGGCAGGACCCTTATGGACGAGCATTTCGGGAGCGACAGCGCTTCTCTTGACAACGCAGCGGTCAGGGGCAAGATTTCCCTTTAATACGGCAATTCCGCCCGTTTCGCTGTAAGGATTGTCTATAGGACGGATAGTCTCAGGATCACGGTTCACGCAGCCCGCGATATTCTCGCCGACGGTCTTTCCGGTGCAGGTCATGCAGTCGGTGTTGATGAGGTCCTTCTTAGCAAGCTCGTTAAGCACTGCATATACGCCGCCGGCCTCATTGAGGTCCTCCATATAGGTGTGACCAGCCGGTGCAAGGTGGCAGAGATTTGGCGTTTTCGCGCTTATCTCATTAGCCATGTCGAGATCTATCTTTATGCCGCACTCGTTCGCAATAGCGGGAAGATGAAGCATACTGTTGGTCGAGCAGCCGAGCGCCATATCTGCGGTGAGGGCATTGTAGAAAGCCTTTTCGGTCATTATATCGAGCGGGCGGATATTCCTCCGGTAGAGCTCCATGACCTGCATACCTGCCTGCTTGGCGAGCTTCAGCCTCTCGGAGTATACGGCAGGGATAGTACCGTTGCCTTTCAGACCCATTCCGAGCAACTCGGTGAGGCAGTTCATAGAATTTGCGGTATACATACCCGAGCATGAGCCGCAGGTAGGACAGGTCTTGTTCTCGAACTCCGCGACATCCTCAGCGGATATTTTTCCGGCGGTATAAGCTCCCACAGCCTCGAACATACTCGAAAGGCTGGTCTTTTTGCCCTTAACATGACCGGCAAGCATCGGTCCTCCGCTTACGAAAACGGTCGGCACATTGATACGCGCCGCTGCCATGAGCAGTCCGGGAACGTTCTTGTCGCAGTTTGGCACCATAACGAGGGCGTCGAAATGGTGAGCAAGAGCCATACATTCAGTAGAATCGGCAATGAGATCGCGGGTGACGAGGGAATATTTCATTCCCTTATGCCCCATAGCTATGCCGTCACAGACTGCTATAGCCGGGAAAACCACCGGAGTACCGCCGCCCATTGCCACGCCGAGCTTTACAGCCTCAACGATCTTGTCAATGTTCATATGACCCGGCACTATCTCGTTATAAGACGAGACTATGCCGACGAGGGGACGCTGCATCTCCTCATTCGTAAATCCGAGCGCATTGAAAAGCGAGCGCTGTGAAGCCTTTTCAACGCCTTCGCAGAAAAAATTTCCGCTCATTCTAATTCACCTCTGTTTAGATTAATGATTTTCATGTAAATATGTCTCTGCAAGCTCATCTACCTCAGCGATGAGCTTCTTTTCAAGCGGAGTGCCGCAGATATGCGGAGCGTACATTAGTACGATCATATCGCCGAGCCTGCCTGATTTCTCGGAGAACGCATAGGCATAGTTTACCGAGTTTGTATTCGGCTGGTCGAAAAACCCTCTGAACAGGAACATCTTTCCGCCGAGGTCATCAACGTGTCTGCCCTCTATGCAGTCAACGGTGCCGTTTGCAAGGTAATTTCTTACAGCTACTCTTATCTCAGGAAAATTCTCCATGACAGGCCCAATACCGATGACAGGCATATTGAACTCTGACGGGTCAAGATACTCGGCCTTGGAATCAATTGTCGGGTCATACACGAACGCCGGGCAGAGCGGGATATCGTTTTCAAGGAGTACAAAATCGCCTGAGAGCTTCATAAACATGACCCTGTTGATCTCAGAATAGTCGTTGCTCTCACACACACGGAGGAAGGATGGCTTAGGAGTGTCGTTTGCGGTCGCAAGAAGTCTGTCGGGGATAGTTTTCGGGGCATTATCCGCATAATCCGGTCGTTCAAAGAGATCGTCCGTATCAATTCTGAGGACGGTCTTTTCCTTGAGAGCGGCGATCCTGTCCTCCTTGGAAGCAGGCTTTTCCGGTGCAGGAGCGGAGGTCTCCAAAGCGGGAGCAGAAGTCTCCGCGAAAGCCTCAGCAGCCTCATGGTCGTTGCTGTCGTCGTCATCGGAGAGGATATCGAGAGCCTTGATAACAGAGCTCAGCTTACCGCGCCAGCCGCTCTCGCTGCCGTCGCCGCCTATGAGGTTAGCCAGACCGCGCGAAACAGCGCTTTCGCCGTTTTCGTCCTTCTTTGCGATATCTCCGAGGATGCTCAGAGCGCCGGCGAGCTTCTTCTTGACGGCTTCAACAGAGTCGCCTGCCTCACTTCTGATAGATTCGAGCTCGCGCTTTATATCATCAGCAGCCTCACCTGCCTCGGAAGCCTTGTCGATAAGGCTGAGAGCGCCAGAGAGTTTTTCCTTTAGGGCCTCGCTGTTCTCATCGCCCCAGCCGATGCTGCTCATGAGCAGGCTTGCCTTGTTTTTGACCTTGTGGAATCTGTCCTTCCAGCTTCCGGACTCCTCATCGCCGCCCGATCTAACGGAACTTACGAGATCACCGGCCTTAGCCTTGGCAGCTCCTGCCTTATCAATAGCGATATCCTTAGCGGCTGCGGCTTTCTCCTTAGCGATGTCTTTAGCAGCTCCGGCTTTTTCCATAGCCTTTTCCTTAGCGCTTGCGAGCTTCGCCTTCCAGCCCGACTTGACCTGAGGCTGTCCGGGAGCCTCAGCAATTTCTGCTGTTCCAGCTTCGGTCTCATTAGAAACCGCTGCTTCAGCCGCATTATCCCCGTTGTTTTTCTTCTTGTCAAACAGTCCCATTTTTTCAAACTCCTTTAATACAATATCAGTAAGCAGCATTTTCCGCTGCTGCTCACGGCTCACATTTTAAAATACTCCCCGCCCGGTTGAGCTTGGGCGGGGAATACAGGTATATCAGTTGTTGATGAGCTTGTCCTCATCGCTCCAGCTATAGAGCTTTCTGATCTCCTCGCCGACCTTCTCAGCGGGGTGCTCGGATGCGAGCTTTCTCATAGCCTTGAAATGTACCTGACCGCCTGCCTCGGACATATCGAGGAGGAAGTCCTTGGCGAAGGAGCCGTCCTGGATGTTCTTGAGTATCTGCTTCATAGCCTTCTTGGTATCCTCTGTGATAACCTTGGGACCGGAGGTATAATCGCCGTATTCAGCAGTATTGGAAATGGAGTATCTCATACCTGCGAAGCCGCTCTGATAGATGAGGTCAACGATGAGCTTCACCTCGTGGATGCTCTCGAAGTAAGCATTTCTCGGGTCGTAGCCGGCCTCAACGAGAGTCTCAAAGCCTGCCTGCATAAGAGCGCAGAGGCCGCCGCAGAGTACAGCCTGCTCGCCGAAAAGGTCAGTTTCCGTCTCTGTT
>CAMOXW010000089.1 GCA_946629405.1 uncultured Ruminococcus sp. | reverse complement strand
CGTAATGCGTAATGCGTAATTATTACACATTACGAATTCTGTGTTTTTGTGATAGCCATAAGGATTTTTAGCAGTTCCTGACAGTCACAGTAAATACTTTGAAAATGACTTGTTTCAATGAAACCGCTTTCATTAAGAAGTTCAAGCCAGTATTCAGTCTCGCTTGTTTCTTTGAGGGCAATATTCATTTTGGAGTAGAAATCTGCTTTGCTTTGACCTCTGATAGCTTCTTTAACATTAGCACCAATACTTGTTCCGCTTCGCAGAAGCTGTTTTGAAAGAATGTATTCTTTCTTATCGACGAGGTATTTGTAAAGCTTGATTATCCTTAACGCAAAATGTTTGCTTTTTTCAACGATGATGTTGTTCTTCATAATTACGCATTACGCATTATGAATTACGCATTAATCGAAGTATCCCTTAGCTGCGAGAAGTTCAGCAAGAAGCACGCCGCCGCCTGCTGCACCTCTTAATGTATTGTGGGAGAGGCATACGAACTTATAATCGTACTGTGTATCCTCACGAAGACGTCCGGTCGAAACAGCCATACCGCCTTCGAGGTTGCGGTCAAGCTTTGCCTGAGGACGGTTATCCTCCTCGAAGTAGTGGATAAACTGCTTGGGAGCGCTGGGAAGCTCAAGCTCCTGGGGAACGCCCCTGAAGTCCTTCCAGAGCTGGAGGATCTCCTCCTTGGAGGGCTTGTTCTCGAAGCTTACGAATACAGCAGCTGTATGACCGTCTGATACCGGTACACGGAGGCACTGTGTTGTGATGTTGGGAGCTGTTGCCTTGACGATCTCATTGCCTCTGATCTCGCCCCATACCTTGAGGGGTTCCTGCTCGGACTTTTCCTCCTCGCCGCCGATGAAGGGGATGAGGTTATCTACCATTTCAGGCCATGTCTCGAAGGTCTTTCCGGCGCCTGATATAGCCTGATAGGTGCAGGCGAGGACGTTCTTGAGGCCGAACTTTCTGAGGGGGTGGAGTGCAGGAACATAGCTCTGGATAGAGCAGTTTGACTTTACAGCGATGAATCCGCGCTTTGTGCCGAGACGCTCGCGCTGCGCCTTGATGATCTCGATATGCTCAGGATTTATCTCCGGAACTACCATAGGAACGTCAGGAGTGAATCTGTGAGCGGAGTTGTTGGAAACGATAGGGCATTCAGCCTTTGCATAAGCTTCCTCGAGAGCCTTGATCTCGTCCTTCTTCATATCGACTGCACAGAAGCAGAAATCGACCATAGAAGCGATCTTTTCGATATCGCTCGTAGCGTCGAGGAGCACCATATCCTTCATAGCTGCGGGCATGGGAGCTGCCATCTTCCAGCGGCTTCCGGCAGCCTGCTCATATGTCTGACCGGCACTTCTGGGTGAAGCTGCGAGCACCTTTACATTGAACCACGGATGATTCTCAAGAAGGGTGGCAAAACGCTGTCCTACCATACCTGTTGCGCCGATGATACCTACATTGTACTGTTTCATAGAGATTCTCCTTAAAAAATTTTTTCACAAAATAACAAAAACCGGTTGCAAACCGGTTCATCATGCGTTATAATAGAAATGTTGGCAAAGTTTATTTATAACTAAGCCGATAGCTCTCCACCATAAGCAATGATGACAGCCGCATACCTGTTCGGCATACAGCCAGAACGGAATTTACCGGAGACCGTTCTTCGGCAGCTTTGCCTTTCACATCACACCATCGGACTGGTCGTCCCGTGTGAGGTTACTGATCTCAGCCGCACCTCTACCTTGTTTACATAATATCACTTTACAGGCGAGTTGTCAACAGTTTTTCTAAATTTTACGAATTTTACGAAAAAAATACCTGAAAGGACGGCGCCTATGAGTATTTTAGCTGATATCGAAACGGAGCTTTTAAGGCTGAGCGATGAAAAATATGCTGATTTCCAGCAGAAACTCATTCCGGACCACAAGAGAGAGCATTTCATCGGGGTGAGGACACCTGATCTCAGGAAGCTTGCTAAGGATCTGAGAAAGCGCAGCGATACGGATGAATTCCTTTGTGCGCTGCCTCACAGGTACTTCGAGGAGGATCAGCTCCATTCCTTCATTATCTCGGAGGAGAAGGACTTTCAGCACTGCGTCGGACTTACGGAGGGATTCCTGCCGTATGTTGACAACTGGGCGACCTGCGATCAGCTTTCGCCTAAGGTCTTCTCAAAGCACCGGAGCGAGCTTCTGCCGCTTGTGGACAAATGGCTTGCTTCCGGGCATACATACACTGTCAGGTTCGGGATAGGTGTGCTCATGCGCTATCTTCTCGGAGATGATTTCAGAAATGAATACGCTGAAAGGGCAGCAGCAGTGTGCTCTGAGGAATATTACATAAATATGATGCGTGCATGGTACTTCGCAACTGCACTCGCAAAGAATTATGACGAGGTACTGCCGTATATCTTAAACAAGCGTCTTGACAGATGGACGCACAACAAGACGATACAGAAAGCATCGGAGAGCTTTCGCATAAGCGATGAGCGGAAACAGTATCTCCGTACTTTCAGGATATAAGGAGAAGTCAAATGCAATTACTGAAGTCAGACTTTTATTATGACCTGCCGGAGGAGCTCATCGCTCAGACACCGGTCGAGCCGCGCAATGCTTCGCGGATGATGTGCGTGGACAGGCATACAGGAGAGATATTCCACGATCACTTCTATAATCTATGCGATCACCTCAGAGAAGGTGACTTGCTCGTGATGAACGACAGCAGGGTCATCCCTGCAAGGCTCTACGGCGAAAAGATAAGCAACCATACCTTCATTGAGTTCCTCCTGCTTGAACAAAAGGGCGACAAGCTCTGGGAGATAATCTGCCGTCCGGGCAAAAAAGCAAAGGTCGGAACACGCTTTTCCTTCGGCGGAGGAAGACTTGCCGCCGAGGTCATCGAGGTAAAGGACGACGGCAATCGTATCGTTAAGTTTGAATGTGAGGGCAATTTCTTCACAGCTCTCGAGGACGTCGGACAGATGCCGCTCCCGCCGTATATCACCGCAAAGCTCGAGGACAAGGAGCGCTATCAGACAGTCTATTCCCGCGAGCTCGGCTCAGCAGCAGCGCCTACAGCGGGACTGCACTTCACGCCTGAGATGCTTGACGACCTCAGGGCGAGAGGCATAAAAACTGCCTTTGTGACACTTCACGTCGGGCTGGGGACCTTCCGTCCGGTGAAGGAGGAAAACGTCCTTGAACATAAAATGCACAGCGAGCACTACTGCCTTCCGCAGCAGACTGCTGACCTCATAAACGAGACAAAAAGGAATGGCGGCAGAGTGATTGCAGTAGGCACTACGAGCTGCCGTACCCTTGAAAGTGCAGCAGCAGAGGACGGGAGCTGCGCACAGAGCGAGGGATATACAGATATATTCATATATCCCGGGTATAAGTTCAGGTGCATCGACGGCCTGATAACGAATTTCCACCTGCCGGAAAGCACGCTTATAATGCTTGTTTCTGCATTCATGGGGTACGAAAACACAATGAATGCTTATAGGACAGCTGTGGAGGAACGCTACAGATTTTTCAGTTTCGGGGACAGTATGTGCATCCTCTGAGCTGAGTGACATTTAATTAAGAGCATAACATTAAAGGAAAGGGAAAAAATGGAACTGGGAGTATTTTTTGAGAATGTTATTGAATATGCAGACAAGCCTATCGTGTTCTGTGACCTTGATTACAGGATAGTTTACATGAACAGGAAGGCGGAGGAGGAGTACACTGCTACAGGAGCCCGTGTTGCAGTCGGCTCGTCATTGAGAGTGTGCTTTGATGAGGAATCACAGTCAAAGATAGATATGTCTGTGGAGTGGTTCAAGGAGGGCAAGGACAACAACAAGGTATTTGCCTTCCACAAGGATGAGGACAACTCGGATGTATATATCAAGGCTGTAAGGGACAGCGAGGACAGGCTCATCGGCTTCTATAACTACATCATGCCCCGCAGCACCGAGACAGGCAAGGCATATGACTTGGATTAATGCCTGATTTTTTGAATTCAGGGTCCGGGATTCGGAATTGCGGTATCGCCCTACGGCAATGAATTTGGATCCGTCCGCGATGCGGACACATTCGCTGTTCACTTCTACCGGTGAGAAGTCGGGGATGCCGTTCTGTACAACTTACTGCTCACTAAAAACGGAGGTTTTATGTTTACTTTATTCAAGACCGAAAACAAGGCAAGAAGGGGACAGTTCGAGACTGTCCACGGTACCTTCCAGACGCCGTGCTTCATGAACGTGGGTACAGCAGCAGCTATCAAGGGCGGCATATCCTCGGTTGACCTGAAAGGGCTGAAAACACAGGTCGAGCTGTGCAATACCTATCATCTGCACCTGCGTCCCGGCGACCATATAATAAAGCAGATGGGCGGCCTCCATAAGTTCATGAACTGGGACAAGCCTATCCTCACCGACAGCGGCGGATTTCAGGTGTTTTCGCTTGCCAAGCTCCGCAAGATAAAGGAGGAGGGAGTTTACTTCGCCTCGCATATCGACGGCAGACGTATATTCATGGGACCTGAGGAGAGTATGCAGATACAGTCAAACCTCGGTTCGACCATCGCTATGGCTTTTGACGAATGTGTGGAGAACCCTGCGCCGAGAAAGTACGTTCAGGCTTCTGTGGAGCGCACTACACGCTGGCTTATGCGCTGCAAGGAGGAAATGGCAAGGCTGAACAGCCTTCCGGACACTATAAACAAGCACCAGATGCTTTTCGGCATCGGTCAGGGCTCGACCTATGACGATATCAGGATAGAGCATATGGAGACAATCGCAAAGCTTGACCTCGACGGCTATGCTATCGGCGGACTTGCAGTCGGTGAGCCTACTGAGGAGATGTACCGGATAATCGACGTGGTAGAGCCGTTTATGCCGGTCAATAAGCCTCGCTATCTTATGGGAGTGGGAACTCCTTCAAACATAATAGAGGCTGTTGCAAGGGGAGTCGATATGTTCGACTGCGTAATGCCGAGCCGGAATGCACGTCACGCTACTGTCTTCACATGGAATGGCATAATGCACCTCGGCAACAAGCAGTATGAGACTGACCCGAGGCCTGTTGACGAGCAGTGCGACTGTCCCACCTGCCGGAGCTTCTCACGCGCCTATATGCGGCACCTGTTCAAGGCAAACGAGCAGCTTGCGGGAAGACTTGCCGTGCAGCACAATCTCTACTTCTACAACACTCTCACAGAAAAGATAAGGGAGGCTCTTGACGAGGGACGCTTTGAGCAGTTCCGGGGGAAGTATTCAGAGCTTTTAGCCTCCCACGCAAAGGACTGATATTATGAGCGGATACAGCGCATTTGCGCGGTACTACGACGAGCTTACCGCGAATATCGACTACGCGGCGCGGGGGAGGTACTTCCACGAAATTATCCGGAAGTTCAGACAGCAGGAGGGAGGCATCCTCCTTGACCTTGCCTGCGGAACGGGCAGCATCTCGGAGGTCATGGCAGAGCTTGGATATGACGTCATCGGCGTTGATAATTCGGAGGAAATGCTCGGCATCGCGCTTGACAAGAAGTTCGACAGCGGCAGCAATATCCAGTATCTCTGTCAGGATATGCGGAAACTCGATATGTACGGCACGGTCGATATCGTGATATGCGCCCTTGACAGCATAAACCACCTTCCGAGCCTCGAGGATGTAGGGAAGGTCTTCGGGCAGGCTTCGTTTTTCTCAGAGGTGGGAGGACTATTCATCTTCGACGTGAATACACTCTACAAGCACCGGAATATACTTGCGGACAACACATTTACCTATGAGACCGAGAATGTTTACTGTGTGTGGGAGAACACGCTCGTTCCGGAAACTGATGAGGTGAAAATGAACCTTGAATTTTTCGAGCGTGAGGAGAACGGTCTCTGGTCACGCTCATCGGACAGCTTCTCGGAGAAAGCCTACACTGAGGAGGACATTGAGCGGCTGCTTGCTGAGAACGGCTATGAGCTGCTTGCAAAATACGGCGGTGATACGTTTGAAGCGCCTGCGCCTGACTGTCAGCGCATAGTCTATGCTGCAAGGTGCATACGGAACGGACAACGGTTATAATGCGTAATGCGTAATGCGTAATACAATGCGTAATGCGTAATGCGTAATTCGTAATTGTGGTGTCCGCTTGCGCGGACGGATTTAAAATTAAAATACATCGCCGTCAGGCGATACAAATAATTACGAATTACGAATTAAAA
Organism: uncultured Ruminococcus sp.; assembly: GCA_946629405.1. The sequence continues at coordinate 1,528 of CAMOXW010000089.1, read as the reverse complement.
AAACGGAGGTATTTATGGGAAAGCTATACAGAGCAATATCAGCGGACGGTTCGGCTTTTGCCGAGGTACTGGATGCACAGGATATAGTTTCGGAAATTGAAAGGATAAACAATACTTCTGCGGCAGTTACAGCAGGGCTCGGAAGGCTAAGTATAGCCGCTTCTCTCATGGGCTATATGCTCAAGGGCGAAGGCGATACGGTAACTCTCCGTGTTGACGGCGGCGGACCTGCGGGACAGCTCGTTGCTGTGGCTGACAACTGGGGCAACGTCAAGAGCTGCGTGGATCATCCTGTCGTGGAGATACCGCTCAACTCAATTGGCAAGCTCGACGTAGGCGGTGCTGTCGGGAGCGACGGTACACTTTCGGTCGTCAAGGACCTCGGGCTGAAGGAGCCTTATGTCGGGGTAGTTCCGCTCGTTTCGGGCGAAATCGCGGAGGATATCGCTTCTTATTACGCAACGAGCGAGCAGATACCGACGGTGTGCAGTCTTGGTGTGCTTGTGAATCCTGACCTTACAGTGCGGGCGGCGGGCGGCTTTTTGGTGCAGCTGCTTCCGTTTGCGGACGAGAAGTGCATAGACACTATTGAGAAGAATGTTGCGGCAATGAAGCCTGTTTCAGCGCTTCTTGACGAGGGGAGAACTCCGGAGGAAATTGCAGGGATGCTTCTTGCCGGGCTTGAACCGAATGAGCTTGATACTGCTGAGCCGGTATACGGCTGCGACTGTTCACGCGAGAGAACTGAGCGGATACTCATAAGCATCGGCAGGGAAGAACTTCGGAAAATGGCTGACGAGGGCAGGGATACCACGGTATGCTGCCATTTCTGCGGGAAGGAATACGTCTTCACCCCGCAGGATATAGAGCGGCTCATTGACATGATCTGAGGAGGAACTTATGAAAGCGGCAATATTTGACCTTGACGGTACAATAGCTGATACGCTGTGCGACCTCGCGGACGCTGTGAACGGCGGACTGCGTGAAATGGGCTATCCTGAGCACAGCTGCGATGAATACAGATATATGGTCGGGAACGGCGCGTGGAAGCTATGCGAGAGAGCGCTCCCGGATGAACACAAGGACGAAACACCGGAGCTGCACAGGCTTTTCAGCGTGAATTACGGCAGGAACTTCCTTGACAAGACAAGGCTGTATGACGGCATCCATGAGGTAATGGTCAGGCTCTCGGAGGCAGGTGTGAAGCTTGCTGTAGCCACTAATAAGCCCGAGGAATTTGCCGAGCTGCTGATAGGCAGGCTTCTGCCGGATATACCGTTCGTGAGAGTGCTCGGAGGCAGGAGGGACAGACCCTCAAAGCCGGATATACAGATGATCGCGGAGGTTCTTGCTGCACTTCCGGACGAGGACTGCGAGGCTTACATGATAGGCGACAGCAACGTCGATATCCAGACCGGGCGCAATGCCGGGATACATACTATTGGCTGCGCGTGGGGCTTCCGCGGACGCAGTGAGCTTGAAGCTGCCGGCGCTGAGTTCGTTATCGACAAGCCGGAGGAAATCGTCT
>CAMOXW010000088.1 GCA_946629405.1 uncultured Ruminococcus sp. | reverse complement strand
CGGTCAGGAATGCGAATGCGGCAGGGATAGTATTTCTGAGGATCCCCATAATTCCCTCCGGTGTATAAAATATCTACCTTTATTATACAATATATCACAGATAAATGCAACAAATTTTATATTAAATATATATATTTACCTATAAAAATGGCTCAGCCAAACTGACTGAGCCTGTACTTTATTCAGTTAGATCATCGACGATCTTTTCGAGCACCGGAAGATCCTTTTTGACGGCCTTTTCCATTTCACCCTTTGAGCAGTAAAGGAGCTTTCTGGGCAGCCTGAGTGCGATGTACAGATCCTCTGCCTTTTCGGGATCCATGCCGATACGTTCTGCGAAGGGCGTATCCTTCAGCAGGAATTTATAGCCGCTTACATGGGGATTATCAGGGAATAGCTCTTCGAGGTCGCAGAAGTATTCCGCAGCCTTATCGCCATAGAACTCATCGAGCTTTTTATCGCCGATCACTATGACACCGTCGGCTGACTGGAACTGAGTGGTGAGCTTGCTGTCGGTACCGTTTGAGTAATTCGTTACCTGGTTGTCGGTATAGTGGATATAGTAGATCGAAGCCTGAACTTTGCCGTTGTCATTTTCGTCCTCGGTGAAGCCCTGAATATAGCCTTTGAGGTCAGACTGGATGCCGAGCTCGTCGTTATCTGCAACAACGAGGATGATAATATCCGGATTGGGCTTTGTAACGTAGTCGTAGATGAGGTAGCCGACGATAAGCGTAATCATCATGCCTACGCCGAGCCACCATTTATTGTGGTAGAAGAAGTTGGATATCTTTTTCCTGAGCGGCATTTTTTTCGGGTCAGCAGGTTCCTCATGGATAGTTTCGGTCTCTGTGACGGATTCGCCGTCCTCGATTATACCTTGTTTCAGGCGCATGAGCTCTATTTTCTCCTCGCGGATGCGCTTATCGTAAGCTTCCTGACGTTTTTTTTCATGCAGAGCCATTTCCTCTTCGATCTTTGCCTGCTGTTCGTCGAGCTCACGCTGCCGCTGAGCCATCATTTCGCGGTTGGTCTGGAAGACGCTTTTTTTAATGTCGAGCCTTTCGTCATCGTCCTCAGGTAAAGCGGTTGGCTGCTTGTTATCGGGGAGCTTTTCCTCCTTGATGTCCATGTCTTTATTTTTTTTCATATTAAACTCCTGTTCAGCATTTACCTATACATTATAGCACTGGCGGAGTTATATGTCAAGGTCAGTAATATGAAAATCCGCTGAAAACCGTCGTGCAAAAAGCCCGGAGGCGGTTACCTCCGGGCTTTTGAACTGGAAATGCGGATAGCTTATTTTACAACGCCGATGCCCCAGATAGTGAAATCAGAGGAAGAATTTTCCATTCTGATCGAAACATCGAGCTCGCCGGCTTCATCCTGATAGTAGCCGAGCTCAGCGTCAGGGCCGCCCCATGTGTAGAGCTTGTTGCCGCTGATCTTAGTTTCCTTGCCGTTTACAGTAACAATGATATTGCCCATATTGCTGCTGTTAGCCTTGAAGACGATAATGAGCCCCTTGCCGTTGACCTTGAAGGTCATAGGAGTTGAGCCGTTCTTGCTGTTGGTATAGCCGTATGGAAGCGAGCCATAGCCTGTTGTCTTGGAGAACGAGCCTGCATTGAAGCCTGAGAGTTCCGAGATAGAAGCGTTGGCGCAGGTGTAATACTCAGTACCGTAAGCAACAGTGGAAGGCATAGTATAGGTATTACCGCGGTTTTCGGATCTCATAGCCTGACGGACGAAGTAAGCCATGCAGTCAGCGATGAGCTTACCGCCGTTTTCGTGCGGGTGATATTCGTCGGTGAAATAGTCGTCGGCTGTAAGAAAACCGGAGCTGAACGCCTTTGTAAGAGCGTTGTTCATGCTGATAACAGGCACGTTGAAGTTCTTGCCGATAGCCTCCATCTGTGTCTGGCTGGAGAAGCCGCCCTTTGAACGGTTGATGAGAATGATTACAGCGGGTTCATTGGGCTGGGAGAGGCACTTCTTGACAAGGCTTTCATAGCACTTCTTGTACATTATATCCTCGTGGTCATTAACTGAGAATTCAAGTACGATGATATCTGGATTTGCATTGAGTATATCATTCTGTGAGCGGACAAGTCCGACAACTGATGAGGTACCGGACATACCAGCGTTGATCTCCTTGAAGGAGCCCTTTGCGAAAGTTGACCTGATGTATGAAGTAAAGGGATTGCTGTAGTTCTTGCCCTCGGTGATAGAACCGCCGAGGTAAGCGAGTGTGAGGCTCTCGCCGTTTTCCGCAGCCTCGAGCTTATTAGCAAGTCTGTCAACGTTTCCCATGAGATTGATAGAGCTCTTGTAGAAGCTTATCCAGTCAGCGGAAGCAGTCTCCTGATAGTCGTCCCACTTGTTGTCGGGCTTTGCTGGCTTAGGGAATTCCGTTATCCTTCCGAGGAGGAAGTTGTTGAGAAGAACGATATCTGCTGTCTCGACAGAGCCGTTTCCGTCAACGTCAGCCGCCTTCCTGAGGAGAGCATCAGTAGTACCGTTCACAAGTATGCGGCGGGCGCTTATAAGGTCGAATACGTTGATCTTTCCGTCGAAAGTAAGGTCGCCGGGGTTTAGAGTCCGTACAACAGGCTGACCTGCGCCTGGGATCACGGTTCCCTCAGGAGCGCCGATAGCTTCGTCGATATAGAAGTCAATGCTGCTGTCTTCTGTTTCGACATAGAGTATGAGGTCTGAGGCACCTTCCGGGATAGTATAGCTCTGATTTGCGAGCTGTACCCATTCGCCTGCACCTACAGCAGCGGTGGCAACATTGCTGTACTTCGGATCACCGGCTGAATCGGTATATTGTAAAGTGAGCTTGAAGGTCTCGGATTCACCGCCGGTGGTATACTTTGCATTCACGCTGAAGCTGTAGGCGGTACCGGGCTTGAACGCTCTTGTGCTGAGAGATTTTGAAGCGCCGTTCCATGAAGCTGTTCTGCCTGTGCATGAGAGCGCGCCTGTGCCGTCAAAGCTTGTATCGGAGGAAGCAGCTACCTTAGCGGCGCCTCTGCCGGTCCAGGTGCCGGTCTCGCCCTCGAATTTGTCGTGGAAGTAATAGCCGTCTTCGTCGAGCTGAGTACCGGGTGTAATACCGCTTCCCTCGAGCGAGATAACGTAGGTAGAAACGCTGTTGGCGGGGAGCTGTGACCAGAAGCTGCTGCCGTTGAATTCCATATTCTCGGTGAGAGCGAGATTTGCATTTTCAGTAGTTCTGTAGCGGTCAACATTGGTGATCTTTTCGCCGCTTCCGAGGGTGAACTGCTGAGAGATCTCATTGCTGCCCTTGTTGATAGCGACAACAGTAACCTGATGATTGTCGTTTTTATAGGCTGAGATATAGATATCGCTTGCGGGTTGTTCGGTAACGTCGATACGGATATCGCCGGGGCGCACCCACTTGGAGAACTGAGCCATCATGTAACCGCGCTTGGTGATAGCGCCGTTCGTGCCGTTCTGCTCGATAAGGCCGTAGCTTCTCTTGATGTACCACCATGTGTAAACGCTCATATTACCGACAACAAGACCGTTGTGGATATTCTCGGCAACCTCGATAGCCTCAGGCCACCGGTTGGCTGAGTTTGCCTCCGAATTGGGGACATAGACTTCAGTCATCCAGATCTCCTTGCCGGAATTTTCAAGAGCAGGGAAATCCATTTTATTTCTTGGAGTTCCGTAGAAGTGTGTGCCGAAAACATCGGTATTAGCCATAGCCTTTGAATTGTTCAGAATGTTGTTGTAGTAATTTCTGCCGTCAGTGCTCCATGCGCCGTACTGGAAGGTCTCGGGCGACATAAGTCTCGTGCTTGTGATCTGGTCGCCGTAATTAGCGATGAAGTCAGTAGTTTCGGCGGGGGACCAGTAAGTCCATTCCTTTGCGTAGTCCGGCTCATTCTGTACAGAGATAGAGTAGAGGTCAACGCCGTTCTGCTTCATATAACTGCCGAAGTCGTTCAGGTGCTTTGCATAGGCGGCGTAATTGGATTTCGGAAGGTGAAGCTTACCGTTGCTTCCGCCTGATTCAGCAAGATTTGCCGGCGGCTCCCACGGTGTAGCGAAGACGGTAGCTCCCTGCTTTGAGGCATACTGAGCAGTCGGAAGTGCAAGATTCCACTTGCTGCTGTCTGGGTTGACGTACACACGGAGCACGGTAAGTCCGAGCTGGTTATCGCCGTTTCCGAAGGCAGTAGCCTTTTCCGCATCTGACAGTGTATAGCCCTGCCATTCCTGCATATCGATTCCGCCGAAGCCTCTGATAGTCTGATATTCAGTTGTTGTGTCGATAACTGCGGTGTCAGCCGCGAAGGCGTTGAGTGTTGGTACGGCAGGCGAAGCAGCCGGATAAGCCGCTGTTAAAACGGACATACCGAGGGTGGCTGCAATTAGGCCTGACAAAGATTTTTTCACGGTCATGATACATTCTCCCTTACATGATAATCAGCACACAGAAGATATCCCGTATGTGCTGTAAAATAATTACCTTAATGCGCGCAGGATTATACTTTCATGCTGCCTAAAGCTTGTCTCTTACGCAAAAAGATATGTACCCAATTAATACTCTGTTAATATTATACAGCTATCGTGTGAAGATGTCAATAAAAAATGTGCCGTATTTATATAACTTTTGTGCTGAGATTATTGACAAACTAAGAATTTAGTGATATTATATTTGTATCAGTATTTTTTCAGGAGTGATTTATTTGAAGATCGACGACATCGGATATAACCACCGTCATGAAAGAGATTTTATTATTGACCGACCTGAGGGAGCCGGCGACTGGCTGCTTCTGCTCATAAAATCGCCGGCTGTCTATCGCAGCGGTGACAAGGAGATACGGATGCCGGGCGGGGTGTTGCTTATTTATTCGCCGGGAACGCCGCAGTATTATCGTGCTGACTGTGCCGAATATTTCGATGACTGGATGCACTTCTGGCCGGATGAAAAAGATATCGATCTTATGTATTCACTGGGGATAAAGACTAACGTACCTCAGCAGCTTTCCGATGCCTCCGGACTTTCCACAATAATCGGGAGTATGTGCTATGAGCATTATTCTTCAAACCAGAACAAAAACGCGGTGTCTGATCTTTATTTCCGGATACTTCTCTACAAGGCTTCTGAGAATCTGAACAAGCGCGATAATCCGCGCCTCTCAGAGAGTATGTATGCCGAGAAGCTGTTATGGATCAGGGACTCTATATACCGTTGGCCGAGCCGTGACTATACAGTTGACGATATGGCAAAGGAGCTTTCGCTGAGCCGTTCGCGCTTTCAGCATATCTACAGCGAGACCTTCGGAACGAGCGTAACTAAGGATATCATAACAAGCCGCCTGAACAAAGCTTCCGAGCTGCTCAGAACGACAGATACTCCAGTCAAGGATATCGCCCTGATAATCGGTTATGGTCATAATGCTTCGTATTTTGTAAAGCTTTTCGGGAGCATCTACGGTATGTCTCCGGGACAATACCGCAAGACCCATTCCATTTCAGCAGTTAATACTGAGAACGAAAATAAGTAAAAAAAGTCCGGAGTTGATTCCGGACTTTTTCATTATTTCAGGAACAGCGGAAGTATCAGACCGAGTGCCATGATAAGTGCAAGGATGAGCATGATAATTCTCATCCGGGTAGTTTTTTTGTTGGTGTACTTTTTACCGTTATTTTTTTTGCCGGATTTTTTTTTCTGAGCCATTGCTATCACCTCTTAGTGCCTTTTCTTAGTTCTTTTTTTCCGGTCCGGGATGTAGTCATTGAAGATATCGGAGCGTTTTCTGTCTCCGTAAGCTTTTTTCCTGCGGTCGAATTTTGGCTTATCAGCGGGTTTAGGACGGCTGAAATGCCCCTTCTGAGATGAGCTTCCGTCCCAGAGCTTGACAGTGACCTTCTGACCGTTTATCTTCATGGGATTTGTGCTTTCGAGAATATAATCAGATTCTGCCGCGGGGATCTCGACTGTGGTGTGATCGTCGAAGATGTCGATTTTTCCAAAGTCCTTGCCTGACATCCCGGTCGCGTCAACGAGAGCTCCGAGGATGAAATTCGGTGCGATCCGGCGGTTTCTGCCGATGCTTATATCGACCTTGACAGTTTGGGCGCTGCTGCCCTTTCTGCTGCGGAGAGGACGCGGCTGTTCAAATTCAGGGATAGAGTCTATGTCAGCCTGCAATGTCCTGGAGATAAGTCTCGCGGCAGCCTCACGAGAGTCGATACCCATTCCTGCGAGCCTGTCGATGACATCATAAGCGATGTGTACAGCCGCTGCCGAAGCGATATCCTTAACGGCAGACTCCTTCTTCATGGCAATAATGCCTTCCTTGTCGGGGAGGGGGAGTTCAGTGATCTCAGCATTGATATATTTAGCAATATCGTGCAGCTCATGGAGCTGACGTCTTCCGCTTATGAGGGTATAGGCGGTACCTGTCCTGCCGGCACGTCCGGTCCTTCCGATACGGTGGATGTAGTATTCGTTGTCCTGAGGAAGATCGTAGTTGAACACGGCATCTATACCGCTGACGTCTATGCCTCTTGCAGCAACATCGGTAGCTACAAGTATATCGGTCGCTTTATTCTTGAAGGAATTCATGACCTGAGTGCGCTGAGCCTGCTTCATATCGCCGTGAAGTCCGGATGCGCGGAAGCCGTTTTTCTGGAGTTCTTCCGTGAGCTGATCGACCATAGCGCGTGTATTGCAGAAGACCATTGATGAAGCGGGGGAGTAAGCTGTAAGGAGCAGCCTCAGTGCGTCGGTTTTCCTGCCCATTGCGACCTCGAAATAATACTGCTCGATGAGATCAACTGTTTTCTGAGCGGTCTTGATTTTTATATGTACCGGATCTCGCTGGAATTTTTCAGTAATAGCCATGATCTCAGCGGGCATTGTAGCTGAGAACAGTACAGTCTGTCTTTCTTTGGGGACGTCGGAAAGAATAGACTCGATATCCTCGCGGAAGCCCATATTAAGCATTTCGTCGGCTTCGTCGAGGATCACACAGCGCAGATTTCCGAGCTTCAGGGTTCGTCTTCGCATATGATCCATGATACGTCCGGGAGTGCCTATAATAATATTTGCACCGCGTTTGAGCTGGAATATCTGCTTTTCCATACTTGCTCCGCCGTAGACAGCGCAGGGCTTTACGATGCGCTTATATTTTGCGAATTTCCGTATTTCCTCGTAAGCCTGCAAGGCAAGCTCGCGGGTAGGGCATAGTATAAGCACGGCTGGGGAGTCCTTGTCGGCGCTTGTTATGCTTTCAACTGCGGGGAGTCCGAAAGCGGCGGTCTTGCCGGTACCGGTGTTGGAGCGGCCGACAACGTCCCTGCCCTGGAGGATCAGGGGAATGCTTTTTTCCTGTATTTCGGTCATTTCTGTGAAGCCGAGTTCTTCAACGGCGCTCAGTATATCCTGAGACAGATTTAATTCTTTAAACTGCATTATATCTCCTAAAAACAACAAAAATGGGTACATGACCCTTAATAACATAATATCACAATTTATCGCGCAGGTCAAGTACCTTGCGAAAAATCATCCGATCTCCCAGATAAACGCCGCTGAGTCACTTATGGTTATATCCTCAGGCTCGAAGCTTACGCCGCGGGACATTGCGAGCTTCGGAGCGCAGTCGTTGATCTCGTATCTTGTGGGGGAAGTGTATAGTTTGTCGCCCCAGTTATACTCAATACTCAGCAGCGTACCGAGCCTGACGCCGGAGGCAGCGCAGAGTATCTCAGCCTTTGCACGGGCGTTTTCGGCAGCATTTTTCAGGACCTCAGCATTGACAGCCTCGGAGTTCTTCACAGTGAAGCTGACCGAAAGCTCCGGGGCGGAATCTCCCGCGGAGGCAGCGGCGAGAGCACTGTTGAGCCTATCAAGGTCAAGCTCAAATTCAAGCCTCAGGCTGTGTATACACCTATAACCGCGGAAAACGTTTGTATATCTGCCTTTTTCGTCTTGAATGGAGTCGTACTCGGTCTGAACGTTGAAGCTCACGGTTTTCAGCGAAGTTCCGTCGAATCCGGCTCCGACGATGCGGCTGCGGAGGTCGTCTATCTGTTCGGAAGCCTTTTCCATAGCGGCAGAATAGTTCTTGTCCTCAGCTGAGAGTGTGAGCGATACACAGATATTATCAGGCGGAACGGAAATTTTTCCGGTACCGCGGACAGTGATAGTTCGTGGCATAAAAAACTCCTTTCGCAATCAGAAAAGAGCGGACCGAAGCCCGCTCTTTGAAGTAAACTCAGATCAAACCTCGTTTACCTTTCTCTGAACATAAGATGTGTGGAGAACCTCATGAGCCTTGTGGCTGCCGGGGTTCTCGAAGAATTCCTCGTAAACCTTCTTGATAGCAGGATTATTGTGGGACTGACGAAACGGCATTGGCTTATCGAGGTTGTAAAGAACCTTAGCTCTCTCAGCTCTGAT
>CAMOXW010000087.1 GCA_946629405.1 uncultured Ruminococcus sp. | reverse complement strand
TTGAAGAATACTATCGTATTTGTTATCCTGCTTGCAGCGGTTGCCGCGGGAGGTTTTTTCGGAACGAACGCAGCGCTTGCAAGGGTCACGGAGGAGAACGCAGTCCTGACCGATATACGGCGGGATTCTGCTGATACTGCGGCTGTCTATATATCCCCTGAGCCTGCCGCAGCCATTGACCCGATGTCGATTCTCCAGGAGCCGCTTTTGCTGAGCTATACAGTTCTTCCGGAGGCTCGGCTCGGCGATTGCAGCTTTGCGGAGTTCATGTTCGTGACTTTAAAGCAGCTCAGCCGCTATTCGTCCGCAACAGCCTTCGCATCGCCTGTGAGTGCAGATTTCACCAGGCTTGTCCGCACCGACAGACAGGGCATCTACTACATCAGAAATTACGAATATACCGCGGAAAACGGCGAACGCTGCTTTGCCGATATGATGATGAACAGCGCAACTCTTGAGGTGTCTTACCTTTATTTTCACGACGGAAAAAGCCGTGAGCTCACCGGAGATGATATCCAGAACGGTATCGCAGCGCTTGAAGATATGCTTTCCGACCTCACCGATCCTTTGACTGCAAATGTTATATTTCCCGCTGCTGATGAAAAGTCATTCATTGCATCCGTATACGGGGCGGAGGAAAATGAGGATGAGGACGGGATGCTTTCCGGAAAGTCCTTCCGTAAGGTCTATGCGGGAGAAAGCTTTGCGGCCGCTGCGGAATCCGTTGAATCGTTCACAGTCGATCAGGCGCTGGAGGCTGCCGGAAAGGTAACGCTCTCCCCGCTCGGGATGTTCCTGCTGCCGGGTACAAATCTTGCGCTGAACGTAATAAGCTCCGAGCTCCGGGAAGGTGACCGGTTCTGCGGACAGATATATGAGGGTGAAACGCAGACGCTCACGCGAAGTCTGCTCGGTCTTGCCCCGACATTTGAGAGGCTCAGCACCCTGAAGCAGTCCGAGCCGTCATACACTCTCCGGAAGGGCAGGATATACCGCCGCGTAAGCTGCGCCACAACTGACGGACCTTATAATGTGACGATCATCTACGACCCTGTGAAAAATACAGTTGACGGGATATTCAGCCAGCCCGAGGGTTCTGGCTGGTAACGGTGAACGGAGCTTAGTTCAAAAAGCACATTCTTCCGTGAGCGATCTGATTTTCAAAGTTGACATAATGTGCTATCATATGGTATAATGAATTAATATCATTGTATTCAATGGGGGTGGGAGTATGAAACTCAATATTCTCAGAGCCGCAGCGCTTGGCTGCGTATTGACCCTCTCTGCCTGCGGCAGCACGCAAAAGACCTCAGTCACTGAACCCGACGGCAAGCTCGATGAGTGTACATTAAGATTCTCATGGTGGGGCGGCGATGACCGCCACGAAGCTACTCTCAAGGCGATTGAACTCTGGAACGAGCTGCACCCGGAGATAACCATTAAGCCCGAATACGGCGGCTGGGACGGCTGGGCTGAAAAGTCTGCCTCCCAGATAAGCGGCGGGACTGAGCCCGACGTCATGCAGATAAACTATGACTGGCTCGTGACGATGTCCCCTGACGGCGACGGCTTCTATGACCTCGGACAGCTCTCGCAGCACCTCGACCTCTCCGGCTTTACGGACGATGTGCTTTCCTTCGGCACGGTTAACGGCAAGCTCAATGCCGTGACTGTCTCAGTCACTGGCAGGGGACTGTTCTACAATTCTGACATATACAAGCGCCTCGGGGCAGCCTATCCAACGACTTGGGATGAGCTCATCGCGCTTGGTGACAGTTTTGGTGAAAAGGGCTACTATCCGCTCGATCTTGATATCCAGTCCGGCGGAACAGCCTGGTATCTGGCAGTTGTTTACGTTCAGCAGAAGACCGGCAGGGAATTCATCAATATGGACGGTGAGCTCGGCTTCACAAAGGACGACGTCCGCGAGGCGCTCGATTTTTACAAAACGCTCGAGGAGAGCCATGTCATCCGCACTATCCGTACAAGGACCGACGAGGACGGCAATGCTGCACTTTACCAGTCGTCCGAATTCATCGGCGGGAGGATCGCCGGAGTGCTTGAATGGGGCAGCTCTGTCGGCAAGTACGAATCAGTTCTGCCGGATGGAGTTCTTCAGGCAGGGCCATTTCTCACGGACGGCGGCGGGAACAGTACCGGCTGGATGATAAAGCCTTCAATGCTGTACGCGGTCTCGCGCAATACGAAGTATCCGGATGAAGCGGCAGCTTTTATCGACTTTCTCCTGAACAACGGAGACTGTGCTGAGATACTTGGCACGACGCGCGGTATACCGGCTTCACGATATGCGGAGGAAAGGCTTGAAGCTGCTGGTAAGCTCAGCGGACCGGCTCAGGATAATGACGAAATGCTCGAAAATATGGACACTGTGACCGTGAGTCCCTATATGGAGCTCGCGAGGGTGAGGGAGTTCTGCAACACGTCGCTCGAAAACGTTTCCTACGGCACTCAGGACACCGAGGCTGCCGCAGAGGAGCTCTATTCCTCAGTCGGAAAGTATCTGGAGAAGATCAGAAAATGAAGAAACGCACATACAGCAACCCGGTCGGAGTGAGCAGGTACACGGGCTTGCTGCTGATACTGCCGTTTATAGCGGGATTTCTGCTGTTCACGCTGTATCCTTTCGTATGCTCGTTCGTGATAGGGCTTACGGAATATGACAACATACGTCCGGCGAAGTTTGTCGGGCTGGAGAATTACAGAACAATGCTCAGTGATGAAAATTTCCGGAAGGCGGTCACGGTCACGCTGAGATATGCGGTGATACTTGTGCCGCTCAAGCTCATTGTCTCGCTGCTGACAGCCGTGCTGCTCAATGCGGAGGTGCGCGGGATAGGCTTTTACCGGACGGCGCTTTATATCCCCTCGATACTCGGGGCGAACCTTGCCGTTGTTATCATGTGGAACTATCTGTTCACCTCAGGCGGACTTGTCAACCAGTTCCTTGATATGCTGGGAGCTTCGCCTGTGAGCTGGTACGGCGACCCTGACAGGGCAATATTCGTGATAATCCTGCTGAGGCTGTGGGAATTCGGCTCGACCATGATAATATTTCTTGCAGCGCTCAGGGACATTCCCCGCGAGCTCTATGAAGCAGCCCGTGTTGACGGCTGCGGGAGCATAAGGGCATTTTTTGCGATAACACTGCCGCAGCTCAGGGGAGTTATCTTCGTAAACCTTGTATTGCAGGCCATCGCAGCTATGCAGGAATTCAACGCTCCGTATATGCTGACAGGCGGCGGACCTCTGAAAAGCACATACACGCTCGGGATGCTCATCTACGATGAGATGTTCCGCTACGACATGAACGCAGGCTATGCGAACGCGGTATCGTGGGTGCTTTTCGTGATGATATCCGCAGTAGTCGGAGTGATGTTTGCGGCAGTGCACCGGCGTGGAAGGGGTGACAGGCAATGAGAAAGCTTCCCCTTTACATTGCACTTACCCTCATGGCAGCGGTGACGCTTTACCCGATGCTATGGCTGATAGGCGCGTCGTTCAAGTCGAACAGCGAGATATTCAGCTCGGTCTGGTTCATGCCGGACAGCTTTGACACGAGCGTTTACCGGAGCGCGTGGAGGACAGTAACACCCTACACAATGGGTCACTATTTCATGAACACCTTTATGATGATCGTGCCAAAGACGGTACTTGCGGTGCTGTCGTCGGTGCTGGTAGCCTACGGCTTTGCAAGGTTTGATTTTCCACTCAAACGGTTCTTTTTCGCAATGCTCATGGCAGGGATGTTCATGCCTGCGATTGTAACAATAATGCCGATGTACCTGCTCTGGAGCAGGCTCGGACTGCTTGACACCTACGTTCCGCTGATCGCGCCGTCGGCATTTGCAGGCGAGGGGATGTTCGTGTTCATACTTATACAGTTTTTCAGGAGGGTCCCGAGGGAGTTTGATGAGGCCGCAAGAATTGACGGCTGCGGGACGCTGAAAACTCTGTTTTTCGTGCTTCTGCCGTGTATACGTCCGGCTGTGATATCAGTTGCGGTGTTCACATTTTTGTGGACGATGAACGACTTTCTCCAGCCGCTGATAATGATACAAACGGTAGAAAAATATCCGCTGTCACTGGCTCTGAGGCTATCTGTAGACAGCACCGGTCAGGGATACGAGCAGTGCAAGGTCATTGCGATGTCGGTCATAGGGCTGATACCATCGGTAGCCGTATTTGCGCTCGCACAGAAAAAATTTGTAAGCGGGATAACTGCCGGAGGTCTTGCAGGATGAAAGCAGGAACATATCATGAAAAGGCTGCAAATGCCTATATAGAGCGGGTGATACTGCCCTCTGACCCTCTTGCGCCGCTCTGGAACAGGGAGAACTTTCTCTTTCGCAAGCAGCCTAAGTGGAACTATATCGACGCCTGCATGATGAGTGCTTGCGCGATGCTGTGTGACCTTCGCGGGGACGAGCGGCTCGGGGACTATATCAGGCGCTTCACGGATGCCTACGTCACGGAGGAAGGGGCTATCCCCACGCTGAACTTCGGGGACTTCAACCTTGACAATGTGAACGGCGGGAAAAATCTTCTCTGGCTCTACAGGCGGACAGGGCAGAAAAAGTATCTCACAGCGGCTGAGAATATCCTCACCTGTCAGCTTGAACGACAGCCGCGCACACAGTCGGGAAGCTTCTGGCATAAGGCGATATATCCCTGTCAGGTGTGGCTTGACGGAGCATATATGGCTCTGCCGTTCATGGCTGAATACGGCGTAATGAATGGCAGGGAGGAGCTTATCAGCGATGTTTCGGCGCAGCTCCGGACGATACGCAGCCGTATGCGGGACAGAAAAACGGGTCTGTATTATCACGCTATGGACGAATCCCGCCGCGAGGCATGGGCTGACCCGGAGACAGGGCTTTCAGGGGAATTCTGGCTGCGTTCGCTTGGCTGGCTAAGTGCAGGACTTGCGGATATATGCGCTATCCTGCCGGATAATGAGGAGGCTTCTGAAATGCTGCAGGGACTTCTCGGAGCGCTGGGTGAATGTATGACAGACGAGGGGATGCTGATGCAGCTTCCGCTCAGGAGGGAGCTTGCGGGGAACTATCCGGAAACGAGCGGAACGCTGCTTTTTGCGTATTCCGCGATGAAGTCATCGAGGCTAGGGGTGACTGGCGATGACGTGAAAAACGCCGGTATAAAGGCATTCGGAGCGGTTGCTGACAAATATATAAGCTTCGGCGGTGACGGCATACCGGTGCTGAAGAATATTTGTCTTATGGCAGGGCTGGGAGGTTTGCCCTACAGGGACGGTTCAGCCGCCTACTACCTGAGCGAGCAGATCACCGAAAACGATGCAAAGGGCATCGCGCCCTTCCTCATGGCTTATACAGAACTGAATATGACCTGAAACAGCGGCAGACGTGAAGTCTGCCGTTTTATTTTTAAACTGTGAAGAATATGTTCATCTGCGGAGACAGTTTTCACAAAGCTGTCAGGAATGTGAAAAATCCTACACAAAATATTACCTGAAAAAATACAATTACCGCAAACTGATTTCACAAAGGGCATATATAATATAACCATAGCCTGAGGGAAAGCCTCAGAGAAAAAGCTTAAAGGAAAGTGAATATTATGATGAACGATTTCAATAACAATTATGAGATGAAGGATATATATGATGTTGACGCAGCCTTCAACGTACCCGCACAGAACCCCTACGTTCAGCAGCCTGTGACCGCTGCTCCCTCAAAGAAGCGCACAGCTCTCAGATTTGCAGCCGGCATCATGGCAATGGCAATGGTCTCCTTCGGTTCAGTGGCTGTTTATAGGGCAACGGAGGACAACAGCGCTTCCACCACAAAGATAATCACAGAGTACGTTGACAGAAGCTCCGGCGGTATCACGGCGGACACGATGAGCCTTCTCGGTACAGCGAACACTTCGGCAGGGACAGCACTCTCAACTGAGGATGTTGTTGAAAAGCTTCTCCCTTCAGTAGTAGGTATAAAGTCTGAATTTACCGTTCAGACCCAGAGCTACGGCAGCTTCTACGGCTTCGGCATGAACGGCGGGAACAATTCCTCCAGAACAGCCACCGCGACCGGAACAGGCTTCATAATCTCGGAGGACGGCTATATCGTTACCAACGCGCACGTTATCTATGACAGCGAGTACAATTCCGGACTTTCGGAGAACATCACAGTCGTTCTCAGCGACGATACAGAGTACAGCGCAGAGGTCATCGGCTATGACACAGACTACGATATAGCGGTACTCAGGATAAAGGCAGACGGACTGACCGCGGCTGAATTCGGCAACAGCGACGCCCTTCGCCTCGGTGAATCGGTAATAGCGATCGGCAATCCGCTGGGCTTTGACCTTAAAAACACTGTAACCACCGGCGTTATCTCGGGCAAGGACCGACAGGTGACTATCAGCGACCAGTCCATGACCCTTCTCCAGACTGATGCGGCTATCAATTCAGGCAACTCCGGCGGACCGCTCATTAATATGTACGGACAGGTGATCGGCATAAATTCCTCGAAGATGTCCTCGTCCTATTCGGGAGCATCTATTGACAACATCGGTTTTGCGATCCCTTCAAACGAGGCAGTGAAGATCGTCAGGGACCTCATTGACTACGGCTTCGTAACAGGCAAGCCTCAGCTCGGAATAACCTGTCAGGACGTTGACCAGCAGACCGCAAGTATGTACCGTATCCCGGTCGGGGTGTATGTTACCTCTGTGACCGAGGGAAGCGCTGCTGAAAAGGCAGGTCTCCAGACGGGGGACGTTATCACTGCGGTTGACGGCGAGGATATCACATCTATAACTGAGCTGAATGCTCTGAAAAACCAGCACAGCGCCGGAGATACTATCGAGGTCACCTTCACAAGAAGCGGCGAATCTCAGACCGTAGACCTGACACTTGACGAGGCAGACGGTGAATAATAATTCATAATTAGTGGTATCGCCTTCGGTGATGGGGTTAAGTATGTGAACACAGCAGACTCCACAGCTTTCAGCTCTTAACAATATGCGTTACTTACGGGCGCACAATGTGCGCCCTATTACTTTCTAAAAAAAGCTTTACAAACAGCGGGATATGTTGTATAATGAAAATGTGAAAAAATTCACTATCTATTTTATGGAGGTATCACTATGTATATAACCTGTCTCGACCTTGAAGGAGTTCTCGTTCCGGAGATCTGGATCGCTTTCGCTGAGGCAAGCGGGATCCCAGAGCTCAAAAAAACCACACGCGATGAGCCCGATTATGACAAGCTCATGAAGTGGCGCCTCGGCATACTCAAGGAGCACGGCCTCGGCCTCAGGGAGATCCAGGACACTATCGCAAAGATCGACCCTATGCCCGGTGCAAAGGAGTTCCTCGATGAGCTCAGAAGCAGGACCCAGGTTCTGATCCTCAGCGATACTTTCGAGCAGTTCGCTGCACCTCTTATGAAGAAACTCGGTATGCCCACCATCCTCTGCAACACCCTTGAAGTAGCAGAAAGCGGTGAGATCA
>CAMOXW010000086.1 GCA_946629405.1 uncultured Ruminococcus sp. | reverse complement strand
CAATAATACTTCCGCTGTCACCGAGAAGCTGTTTTAGCTGCGGCGAATAGAGCGTGTCGTCGAGAATAACGATGTAGTCAGCCTTTTCGGTCTGGCTTCGGTCGGCAACAGGCTTATCATCGAGCTTTGTGAAGGCTCTGACCGGTGCTCCGCGGCGTTCGGGTCCGAACGAGGGGAATGCGAGGGCGTATTTTTCATCACTGTTTATTGTATAAGCTGCACCCAACAGCTTTGCGGCAGTAAATGCGCCTTGTCCGCCGCGTCCGAGCCAAATTATCTCTTTCATAAGCGTTCTCCTATCGAATTGGTATGTTTTAATTATACAGCCTGCTTGTATATAAGTCAAATACTAAAGGCTTATTGCAGGCTATAGGCTGGATCTATATCCTGAGGTATTTCTTTATCTCCCGGATATATATCTCTGCCATTTCGCTCATAATGACGTTTTTCAGCGTTATATAGCCGATCTCCATTATCTCGTCAGTCGGACTTTCAAACGGTACGGCAACGTAATCCGAGCCGTTGAGCTCCTCACAGATTATTCCGGAGCAGAGTGTGTAGCCGTTCAGCCCGACCATAAGGTTCAGCATCGTTGCGCGGTCATTAGCCTTGATCGTTCGCTGATAATTACTTGTGCTGAGTATTTCCTCCGAGAGATAGAACGAGCTTCTGTCGCCCTGCTCAAAGGAAAGACACGGATACTCTGCAAGCTGCTCGAAATCTATCTTCTTCTCACTCGCAAGAGGATGCCCCTTCCAGAGATAGACATAGGGAGCACATTTTGTGAGAGTATGAAACTCCAGACCGCTGCCGGAAAGCAGCTTGGTTATAGACTTGCGGTTGAAATCGTTAAGGTATATTATTCCGATCTCACTGCGGAGAGTGGCTACGTCGCTGATTACCTCAGCGGTCTTGGTCTCGCGGACTGCAAATTCATACTCAGCCGTATCGAACTCCTTGACCATTTCAACGAACGCCTTTACAGCAAACGAATAGTGCTGGGAAGATACGCCGAATTTCTTCTTGACACTGCCCTTTCCTATGTACTTTTCGGCAAGGACGTCAAACTGACCTACCACCTGACGGGCATACTGCACGAATTCGCTGCCGTCATTGGTCAGGGTAACTCCCCTTCCGCTGCGATTGAAGATCTTTATGCCTATCTCCTTTTCAAGCTCCTGGACTGACGAAGTCAGCGAGGGCTGCGAGACATAGAGCAGCTCGGCAGCCTTGTTCATGGAACCGGTCTCGGAAATAGCGAGCATATATTTTAGCTGCTGTAAAGTCATAGTTTACCTCCGTTTATTTGTGGTGAGATTTACTATCTGATTATACCACATCTTCGGGAATGATACAATAGCTTTTATCATTCAAGACTGAAAAGTCCCGTGGTGAAGTATCTGTCTCCGCGGTCAGGGAACACTGTTACGATATTTCCCTTAGCACCGCTCTCTATGAGCTTCAGTACAGCCGCCATCGCTGCTCCGGAGGACGAGCCTGCGATAACGCCCTCACTCCTTGCAAGCATACGCGCCGTATCAAAAGCCTCAGTGTCGTTGACCTTTATGACCTTATCTACAAGTGTCATATCCATTGTATCAGCAATGAAGTCATTTCCTATTCCCTCAATGTTGTAGTCACTGTGTTCTCCGCCGCCCATAGTTGAGCCGATCGGATCAGCGAGAACACCCTTTGCTCCCGGAACACGCTCCTTGATGTAGCGGAGTATCCCGGTATATGTGCCGCCGCTTCCGGCACCTGCTACAACATAGTCGATATTGCCGTCCAGAGCCTCATATATCTCTCTGCCGGTAGTCTCATAGTGAGCGAGCGGATTGCTCTGGTTCTTGAACTGCTCCAGCGATACCGAACCGGGTATCTGTGCCTTGATCTCCTCAGCCTTTGCAACTGCTCCGAGCATCCCGAGCTCCCGGGGAGTATTTATGACCTCAGCTCCCAGAGCACGGAGAAGTGCCTGCTTCTCCGCGGAAAACTTAGTCGGTACAACAAAAATGATCCTGTAGCCTCTGTTCAGTGCTGCAAACGCAATGCCAAGTCCGGTATTTCCGGCAGTAGCTTCTACGATAGTCCCGCCGGGAGCAAGCACTCCCCTGCGCTCGGCATCGTTTATCATGTAAAGACCTGTGCGGTCCTTGACACTGCCGGAGGGGTTGTATAATTCGAGCTTTGCAAAGACGTTCACGCCTTCACGCTTAACGATATTTCCGAGCCTTACCAGCGGGGTATTGCCGATAAGCGACTGCATTGAATCATAGTAATTCATCACTTTACCTCCGCCTTAGCAATTGCCTGATCTATGTCTGCGAGGATGTCCTCGATGCTCTCGATGCCGACTGAAAGGCGTATCAGACCGTCTGTTATGCCGACCTTTTTGCGGATATCCGCTGGTATCGAGGCGTGGGTCATTGTAGCAGGATGGCATACGAGGGATTCAACTCCGCCGAGGCTTTCAGCAAGCGATACAAGCTCAAGGCTCTCGAAGAACCTGCGTATATCGTAGTTCTCATGAAGCTCAAAGGATATCATCGCACCGCCGTTCCTTGCCTGTCTGCGGTTGACCGCAAAGCCCTGTGAGCTCTCCAGTCCGGGATAGTAAACGTTCTTCACTGCCTTGTGCGCCGAGAGGAATTCAGCAGCTTTTTCGGCATTGTAAACGTGTCTGTCCATGCGGACGGCAAGCGTCTTTATACCTCTTATGAGGAGGAAGGAATCGAACGGTCCGAGTACACCGCCTGTCGAATTCTGGATAAAGGCTATCTTCTCTGCAAGCTCCTTATTGCTCACAACTGCAAGACCTGCAACTACATCACTGTGTCCGCCGAGGTACTTTGTCGCGCTGTGAACAACGATATCAGCCCCGAGTTCAAGCGGTCTCTGGAGATATGGCGTCATGAAGGTATTGTCCACAATGACGAGAAGACCGTGCCTGTGTGAAACCTCCGCAACTGCCTTTATATCAGTGACGGTCATCAGCGGATTTGCCGGACTCTCGATTATAGCAGCCCTGACATCCGGAGTGATCTGGCTTTCATAGACTGTAAGGTCAGTAGTTTCTGCAATGGTGTAGGTTATACTGAAGTGGTCAAACACCTTACTGAGAAGACGGAACGTTCCGCCGTAGACATTGCTTGAGATCAGCACGCGGTCACCGCTGTGAAGAAGGCTCAGTACAGCCGTAAGTGCAGCCATTCCGGAACCGAATGCAAAGCCTGCATAGCCGCCTTCAAGCTCGTTTATAAGCGCCTCAAGCGCCTCTCTGGTAGGATTGCCTGTGCGGGAATACTCATATCCCCTCATTTTTCCGAGACCGTCCTGCTTGTAGGTCGAGGTCTGGTAGATCGGCACATTTACTGCGCCGGTACGTTCGTCTATGGATATACCTCCGTGGATAAGTGCTGTTTCTGTATTATTGAATCTGCTCATGATAATTCTCCTTATTCATAGTCATAGCCTGCGGTATAAGCAGCCGAGATCAGGCTCACGTTTTCAAATGCTTTAAGTCCGTCAGTGCGTCCGGAAAAGTATTCTCTCTGGACCTTTTCCGGCGGCATATAGGTATCTATCTGGAACCCGAGCGAGTAAAGCGCGCGTGATACCTCGTTGTAGTCAAAGCCGCCGCGCATCACCTCTCCGAGAGATTCCGTTATTTGTTCAAGACGGTAAACTCTGCGCGGGAATTCGCCTGTCTTTATGGGGTAATCAAATACAAGTCCGCTGCCGAGCGAGGAAAGCTCAGCCATCTGAGCAAGTGTATCCGCGAATACATCGAGCGTCAGATAATACGAAACTCCGAGTATACTGAAAAATGTCTTTTTTCCCGGATCAAAGCCCGCTGCAAGAAGCTTTCCGCACATTCGCTCCTTCTCGAAATCGACCGGTACATAGTGTACATTCCGACGGATATTCCACTCCAGCTCCGATATCTTCTGGAGCTTATAGCGCTGGGTATCAGGGTGGTCTATCTCAAAGACCTCGATATCCTCGTTCTCGTTGCGGAAGGCGAAGGTATCGGAACCGGCGCCGCAGATGACATACTGTATCTTGCCGTTCTCAGCAGCAAATTCAGCGAGCCTGCTCTCGGAAAAATGTATTCTCGAAAGCGGGATAGGTGCTATATACTGGGTTATGAGCTGCTCTGTATCCTCGCGTGAGAAGCTCTGTGTGCCGTCAAAGCCTCCGCTTATCATTTCATAAATGCTGTCGTATTCCTCCTTGCCGAGCATATCATATGCAAGGTAGTCGTCGTATATTTTATTGTGTGAACGGTTGGAGTGCCATGCTCTTGCGAACGCGCACATCTTAGCGGTCACGCTTTCTCTTTCATTGACCATAATGAACCTCCTGAAAATAAAAACGCGGAATGCCACCGCATTCCGCGCATAACAGCAAGCGCTGTACCTCACTCAGTGATATCAGGACAAAGCGCAACATCGCTGATCATAAGTCTGCGGGATACGGGCGTTCATAGAAATATTAATACAACAACACATCATATTGAAGCCTCTCATGTTCAGCTCTCCTTTGCTAATACTTCGTTTACCTATCGGGTATGTATGTATTATAGCACCGATATCTTACTTTGTCAATAGGTTTTGTCTATAATCGGCAATAGTTATAGAATTTCCTTATAATCAACCGTAAATTTTTGTGGTTTTCCCAGACAGTAAAAAACCCCTGAACCTGAGTTCAGAGGTATTCGTTCAGTGTTTCCAGCGAAGAAGGTAGTTCTGGAGCTTATTGAATATGAAGGTCACTCCGATGACTACGAAGCCGATGACGAGAAGTCCGGTGATCGTGCGGGTGTAGTCGCCGAAATCCGAGTAATATTTGACATAATACCCCATTCCGTCCTTAGCATTTATCATCTCCGCAGAGGTGAGGAGTATGAACGAAACGCTGAGTCCCTGATTGCATCCGAGGAAGATCTGCTGCAATGATGCCGGAAGTATTACCTTGAACAGCATCTCGATCCTGCCCACGTTCAGCACCTTTGCCGAGTCGATTATCTTCTTGTCAACTCCAAGAACTCCGCTCATCGTTCCGGCAAATACCGGCCAGAAGGTCGCAAGGAATATTACGAATACTGATACCGACTGGAATGTCGGGAGAAGCGCAATACCATAGGGAATATATACTATCGGGGGTATCGAGCTGAAAAATTTGGTGATATATGTAGCAGCGCTGCCTACTCTTGCGCTCCAGCCGATGAACAGCCCGAGCGGTACTGCAACAACCGCCGCAAGGAAGAAGCCCTTGATTATCGTAACGAGCGAGCTTCTTACGTTCGTCCATATCTTATCCCTGTCGAGAACAAACTGGTGTACGACCTTGCCCGGGGCCGGGAAAAGCAGGTCGTTGAGGTAATTGTACTTTGCCGTCGCAAGCGTCCACGCCGCCAGAAATACGAATACAAATCCCGCTATATCGAGCAGAAGTGCAAGTGACTGTTCCTTCTTGATAAGTGCTGAGCCTGCGAGGACTACTCCTTCCACGCCAATTATAAACTTTACCAGCGAGCCTGTATATACAGCCTTTGTTGACTGATCCGGAAGAAGCTGTATAAGCAGAAGTACAATGAACAGGAGATGTGTGACACGGAGGAATCTCTTTTTTATCGTCATAATACCACCTCATCCCCGCCTATACGCTCAGCAATGTCGTTATACAGCAGTGAGAGGAGTTTATTGCGGAATTTACCGTACTCATCCGTCTTTACAAGGTCCTCACGTCTGCGGGGACGCTCGAAAGGTACATTCACTATCTCATGCACCGTTCCGGGGTGAGCTGTCAGTACAACGATCCTGTCTGAAAGAAGTATAGCCTCATCTATGTCATGTGTAACAAATACAACGGTCTTGCGCTCCTCTGAACCATCACCCTCCCAGAGCTTGAGAAGAAGCTCCTGGAGTATAACGCGGTTCTTGGCATCAATAGCGCTGAACGGTTCGTCCATAAGAAGTATCTCGGTATTCATTGCAAGTGCTCTGGCTATCGCCGCACGCTGCTGCATACCGCCGGAGAGCTGTGAAGGATACTTCCCGCCGAAGCCGGACAGCCCCACCTTAGTGAGAAATTCGTCAGCAATTCTTGAACGCTCACTGCGCTTAACGTCATGACGTGCCTGCTTTATTCCGAACTCGATATTCTTTTTTGTTGTCATCCACGGGAACAGGGAGTAGTGCTGAAACACTACTCCTCGCTCTGTACCTGTTCCGTGAAGCTCCTTGCCGTCGATCTGGACAGTGCCGCCTGCCGGGGCATATAAGCCCTCAAGCACGCTGAGCAGAGTTGATTTTCCGCAGCCGCTTGCACCGATAACGCTTACGAACTCGCCGTTTCCAACGTTGAACGACACGTTTGTAAGAGCGTTGAAGCTCCGCTTATTCTCCGTATAATTCACTGTCAGATCCTTTATCTCGATCTTATTCGTATTCATTGAAATGCTCCTCTAATGATTTATAAATGTCGTCCGAGCCCTCTGCAAGAATGCTTTCAAGAGCCTTCTTGTATATTTCAGTATTGTAATGGGAATCAATGTCATAGTCCTCTGTATAGCCAAGCTCAACGATCGTGTTTTTCAGCTCGATAGTTCCCTGCTTGTCGGGGTCAGGAACTGAGAAGCCGAATCCGTCGTAAAGTTCAACGTTAATGAGATCATCCTCGATATCTATGTACTTCTTTACATCCTTAACAGTCTTCTCATGGTCAGTCTGGGAGAAGTGGTAGGCTTTTATGAACGCCCTCTCTATTGCGATATATGTGTTGGGGTTTTCGCTGAGTGCGGATGTCGTTGCGACCTGACGGCAGCAGGGCTGATTTGCAAGAGCCGGCTCGTTAGCGCAGTAGTAAACTACTTTGTAGCCCTGGGATTTTGCAAGCGATGTATAGGGAGAATAAGCCGAAGCTGCATCTATTGATTTGTTGAGAAGTGCAGCGTAGGCGTCCTTCTGGCTGTCGAAGTAAACTATATTTACCTCATCTTCACCGTCTCCGATTGCAATCCCGGCATTCTTGAGAAGTATCTGGAGTTCTGCATCCTGAACAGAGTTCTTTACGGAAGCAACGTTCCTTCCCTTGAGGATCTCAACGCCGAGCTCATCCTCATCAGCAAATTCTGACTTGATAACGTAGCCGTGTCCGTTAGTCATTGCTCCGCCGAATATAGAAACGTCGTGTCCCTGGCTCTGGAATGTCAGCGTAGGTACTGAACCGATAAAAGCTACATCAAGCTTTCCGGATTCAAGACCGTTCACAAGCTCTGAAGCACTGGAGAACTGAGTAAGGTCAACGTCAAGTCCCTCCTCATCGAAGAAGCCCTCCTCCTTAGCAACAAACGCAAGCAGATGAGCAGTTGAATTGAGATGTCCTATCGTTATATCAGTCTTTTCCGGAGTGCCGAGAACTGCCTCTGCACTGTCACCGCAGCAGTCGGCGGGCTCATTTGTGCAGCAGTCGTTTGTTTTGCCCTCGCAGCAGTCTGCTGTCGTGTCAGCCTTGGTGCTGCTCTCCTTCTTGCTGCTTGACGAGGAATTGTTAAGTCCGGCGCAGCCCGTAAGCAGCGATAAGGACGCGAGAATTGAAACCATCTTGATCTTGTTATTCATATTTATCACCTTTCAAACCAATTAAAAAATTTTACCTGTTGTACTAACCGATGTGTTTCTGTTCAGCAACATCGCATTCGCTCCGAGTTGATGATCTGTCTTAGATTTTTCATCTTATCACTTCCTGTGTTTTTCTATGTGTTAATCATACCATACCTATAGGATTTTGTCCAATACATAATGCTTATTATTACTTATAGCCTCAGCTTATTTACTCTAAACCACGGTATAAAGGCAAAAAAGCTCTCCTTCCATATCCGGAGAGCGTCAGTATAACAAAAAAGGACGCACTTAATGCGTCCTTTTAACGGTTATGAAATTCTTCTGCCTTTACCCTTCTTGCGCTTCTCGATAGGCTGTTCCTTTCCGCCCATGTCCTCGAAAACAGGCTCCTCATCATCCTCCTCAGCAAAGCCGGTAAGCTCGGGATTGACCTGACCTATGCTTGTATAATAAGGATTGATAACATACTTCTGTATGATCGGATAGCTCCTGAAGCAGCTAACAAACGCTATGAATGCCGCCGGATAAAACGGCAGCAGCGTCATGAACACCGGCAGCGCAAACAGCAGCAGCGGAAGCATCAGCACTAATATCAGCACTACCAGCAGAAGCGTCAGCAGATTGCGCTTCATCGCTACAAACGCAAGCATGAGCGAGTTCTTGATAAGATTTTTCAGCGAAAGACTTGTCGCAACCATCATAAGGTAAATGTAGAAATTCATCATTATTACCAGCAGCACGAAGCTGTAGGTTATAATCAGCGGCAGGTAAAGTATCTGCGAACCGAGCTGTGTGGCAAGTCCCGGATATACCTCTACCGCTGCAAACGCCGACATTGCTACAATGCAGTCAATAAATCCTACAACTGCCGCCTTCTTGAAATTAGCCCTGAAGCCGCGGAAAAAATCCCGGACAACATAAACGTGCTTCTCAATAAGATAGCAGCGCATTACTCTGGTCAGTCCGGCCGTTGCCGGTCCGATAAGTATCATGAAGGTCAGCACAAGCACTCCGATAAGTCCGAGCGCAGGTCCTGCCGATGATACATGGGTTATGACCGTCAGCACCAGCATGAGCGGTAAAAAAAACATGAAATAGAGCAGATTAAGCCCCGCAAGCTGCCAGAATTTTCTTCCCAGCAGATCAAGAAAAAGCGCAAAGCCTGTCTTTTTCGGCGCGTGTTTTGATATACCCGTGCCGGCACTTTCGTAATCCTTAAAGAACAGCCCCAATTTTAACATTCCTCCAGTTCATCACAGTCCGGAAAGCGCAAGATGCAGCGTTCCGACACCAATAGAGATCATAAGTGAAAGCAGCAGCAATACTGCAAATTTTATACTGTAAAGCCTCAGATCAACAAGCTTTTCAGCTCTCAGCTCTCCTGTCACCCACAGGCTCAGTACGCCCGTAGATACGCGCAAAAGCTCCCTCACAGCAAGCACAGCAACTCCGACCGAAGCAAGTGCTCCGGGCATAAGCAGGAACGTCACCTTAGCAGCAGCTCCCGCGCCCTCGGCAGAGTAGAGTGCTGCCGATGAAGCTCCTATCCCGAATCCGCGATAGATAAGCAGCGATATCCCGATAGGCTGTCCGAGTGCGAAAAGTCCCGAAAAATAGCAGGCCAAAAGAAATACAGCAGAGCTGAGGAAGGTGTTTCTCATGACTTCAAAGGCTGTATTTCCGCTTTTTCCCGTCAGAAAGCACTGGTGTACCGCAAGCGGCAAGGCTCCTGAATGAGCCGAACCGTAGACCGATCCTGCTATGATACCTGCCACAGCCGCCGTACAAAGAAGCATGGCAAATATCTTCCGTGACTGGCTTGATGTAAGAGTTCCTGTGTTTTTCATTGTGCATCATCCTTTCATTACAAGGATATGCACTGCCTGTCCGGTTTAGAACTTACTTTGAAAGCTCGTAAGCGCGCTTTGTGCAGCTTTCGCAGCAGTTCTTCACAACGTTCGTGAGCTCTCCCTCATAGAGCCTGTCAAGACCTGCAAGAGTAGTACCTCCGGGCGATGATACCATCTTTATAAGCTCATCGATGGTATTGCCGGAATCGGTTATCATTTTTGCCGAACCGATAAGGCTCTGCGTGAACAGCTCCTGAGCTGCGGCACGGTCTATGCCTACAGATTCAGCATAGTCGATAAATCCCTTTGCAAAGAGGTAGATGAAAGCCGGACTGCTGCCGTTTATCGCAATGATCTCTTTCATCTTGTCCTTCGGGATAACGGCTGCCTTTCCGCATATACGGAATATATTGAGTATGACCTCAAATTCCTCATCGGTAACTCTTTCGTTGCGCGAAAGAGCAGATGCTCCCTCACCGAGAAGAAGCGGAGTGTTCGGCATAACGAGTATCACCTTTGCATCTGAGCGGGTCTTTGATGCTACAAATTCGTCAGTGATGCCGGCTGCGATAGATACGAAAACTGTTTCAGAGGAAGCTCCGGGAGCTGCTGCCTCAAGTACACCCTCGATTATCTGCGGCTTTACTGCAAGGAACACATACTTGCACTGTCTTGTGAGCTCAGCCTCGTTCTCCGCAGCCTGAACGCCATTTTCCGCAAGCGCAGCGACCTTAGCCGAGTCAGGGTCGAATGCAAGCAGCTCTATATTTCCTGAAAGACTGCTTGAAGCGATGCCCTTCATTATAGCCGAACCCATATTTCCGGCTCCGATAAAACCTATCCTTATATTATCCATAGAAAACTCTCCTCAATATAAAATATGCCTTTTCAGGCGATTACATATTATATTATACTACATTCTGCACAAGGTTTCAAGTGAAATTTCGGTGAATTTTTTGGGTATGTATCTTTTTTGATAGTCTTGCGTCGCAAATTGCCATTATACCGCATTATTTGTTATTTAACCAGTTTTAAAAGCAATACCGCACAGAGACCTCAGAGTTCTGTGCGGTTTTTTGCTGATTCCTGATATTCACGGAAATGAGGCGGTATATCAGTTTGAAAACGGCGTCAGTCCGAGTGCAACTGAGTTGTCACAGTCAATGATGTACGTCACTTCACTGAGATAATCCTCCCATTCAGAAGAAGACATATATGTTATCGTACCTTTGCATTCATTCTTTTTACCCTTGATAAGTGCATTTGCGCCGTCAATAAATATGTCCCTGTTGTTGGTGCTGCTTGAAAGCGCAGTCGTCTCGATCAGGAAATACTCTCCTGCGCCCTCACCGCTGTCCCATATCTCAACAGCGACCTGAGCGTGTCCGGGCGGAAATACCAGAAAGGCGTGCATATTCGCGCTCTGCAAAGCACTCGCCATAACAAGCGAGGTCTCGATACAAAGACCCGATTTCTGTGCAAGCACTTCATTTGGAAGGAGAATACGCTGGCTGCTTCCGCTGATCGAAAAGGGGTCCATATTGTACCTGACGCCGGTCTCGTACATTGCTCTCATAAGTCCGGCGACCTGTAAGTAGGTCGTTGTGTAATTATTCCAACCGGTAGACTGATACCCCGCGAGAGCCTCAAGCTTTCCGCTCGTCATTGCCGAAATCTCATCTATCGCAAGGCGCTTGAGCTTTGTTATCTCCGACGATTCAGGCGTGAGAAAGCACAGTATATTATCCTGTGTTGCATAGCCGTATTCGTCAGAATACCATTCAAAATCGTTTCTGCTCTTGATCGTAACAGAGAAGGTCTTTGCCTGTATAAGAGCAGAGCCGTCGTTCTCATAAATAGAAACCGTAAGCTGTGCAGGCTTTGCGGATGAAAGGTCAATATCGCCCGAAAGAGCCGGCGGCTTGATGTACACGGTCTTGTAGTAGGGGTCGATCTTTACAGAATCCCTGAACTTCTGTGTGAAGCCCTCTATTTCCGCCTCTATGACCACATCCCGCGTTCCGCTGAGGGTACCGACCTTGACTATCGCAAACGCATCGTAGGTATTGTAAAGCGAAGGATAGATAGTGTCAACAGCCTCGATCTCACAGAGTATCTCATTCTGCGAGGTATTTTCAAATTTATAGTCTGCGCGCTCCTCAGCGCTGAGATCAGAGTATTTGCCTATCTCCTTGGCAAGCTTCAGAGCTGCGCTGCGCTGCTTCCCGGAATGTTCCCCTTCTTCATCAAGAACATCGAATATCTTGTCGTAGAGATTGCCGTCAATTACCTTGTGCCTTTCTTCAAGACAGCATGCAGAAAAAATCCTGAGAATATCCTCGTTCCGGAGCGCAGCCTTATAATTCTGGAACATCGCTACATCAAGCGATACGGACGATTCGTACTTCGACCACTCAGTTTCAAGACACGGCGGTACGCTGTCGATAGTTTTAATGCTGTCATCAACAGAAAGGATCCATTCCTCATAATCGGAGATGAATTTGCTGTCTGACGAATAATCCTCCGGATTCGGCCGCTCGGCTATCTGGTCGTTGTAGAATACAGAGTAATCGTTGACGAACGAATACATCTCGCGCATTGTATCCGAGGATGTATAGCACATACTGAAATACTGCTTTGCCGCGTCCCTGACTTTTTTGTCAAGGTCGTCTATCTTGTCAGCCTTCTTCTGCATGGACTCACATTCGTCAAGATAATCCGAGAGCAGATCAGTACATCTTGTCCAGCATTCGTCCGAATCGTCCTCGTCAAGTATACTGTTGACCTCATTGTATGTATCGTTTGTAAGCGTTCTAAGCTCGCTGACATAGCCGGTCAGCTCGGTCAGCGCTTCATCAGTTGAAGTCGATGTATCATCATCGTTTCCGGGCGACACTGTCGTGACCGCTGAGCTATCTTTGTCAGAACTGCCGAGAAGCTTCCAGCCTCCGAATCCTCCTCCGGCAAGAACTGCTGCTGCGACCGGAATGGCTATGAGACCCTTTTTGCTTTTTTTAGGCTTTGCCGCTGTCACCGGAGCAAACTCACCGACCGGCACAAACTGCTGCGGTGCCGTATCAGAAGAAAAATCCGGTTTAACGTTTCCCGCCTCATTCATTCCGGCAGGAGAAGTAACCTGCGGCTGAACTGGCGAAGACTGGGGATACACCGGCGGCGGAATCAGCGGAGCGTTGTTCTCCTGAGGCGCTGCTGCAAAGCTTTTTCCGCAGAACCGGCAGAATTTGGACGCATCTCCTATCTGCTTCCCGCAATTTGGACAAATCATTTCAACTCCTCCTTATTGTGCTTATTCACTTTCTTCCGAAGAAAACTGGCTCTCATGACGAGTGAAGAAATCAGTCCTCGGAGGCAGGAATTTCAGCTTGTGCTGAGTACCAGTGAAGTAATTTATCGGCTCAAAGATCGTATCCCACGACCAGATACGTTCATCCGCACCAAGATACTCGCGGAGCTTCTCAGTGCCGAACGGAGCCATAGGATGAAGCAGCACTCCCGCTATCCTTATCATATAGAACAGGTTCGCAAGGGACTGTTTAAGTGCTTCCTTATCCTCATAGGTACCGGTCAGGTTCTTCGCCATATACTTGCTGCCATTGCGGATATAGCTGTCAAGAACGTAGGTACACTGGTGGAACGCAAATTTCGACATATGTCTTTCGTATTCCAGAACAGCCTTCTTTGCATCGGCTATGAACTGCTCCTCAGGTGCATTGTCAGGCATAACGCCGTCAAGCTCCTTCTGGGCTGTATAGAAAGCAGTGCGTATCATACGGTTGTAAACATTTGAAAGGAGCAGGCCGTCCTTTACTACAGGGTCGGCATCCTCGGGCTTTGCATCGGGATTATAGGGCTTGGGCATGAAGCTGACCGAGCGCTGTCCCAGCCCCAGACCAAGCCAGTGCATACGAAGCTGCTCCGGAGTATAATGTTCAAGGAGGTCGTCAGCCATAGGAGGCTTTACCGCTCCGGAGCTCGATGCCTTCTTGTCAAGGAAAAGAATATGATGATTCGCAACGATAACAGGCATCTGGAGCTCACCTTCCTCCGGGAATGCAGTCTTTGTCTCGGAAGCCTGCTGAGCCATCCACATCGCAGGCTCAGCAATACCGTAGAAGTAGATATTGTCCTGCCCTATGAACTGATAAACTCCTGACTCCCTGCTGCACCAGTAATCCTTCCATTCCTCCCTGCTTCTTCCTTCCTTTTCAAGGTAGGTCTGGGTGAAGGAGATAGGTGCCCAGAGCGACTCCGGCCATACCCACACAGTAAGTCCTTCCTCGCCGTCCATGACAGGTGCAGGTACGCCCCATTCGATATTTCCGGTAAGTCTGAACGGTACAAGTGTCTTTCCTGTTCGGTAGCGTATGCCGTTCTCAGTGAGTACACGGCAGGCTTCATCGCATTCGGAAAGTTTCGTGAACTGAATCGTGAACGAAGGCTTCTTAGGCTCCTCGAGGTACTCATGTTCGGGCATGGAATCCCTGAGAGCGAAGTATTTCTCCTCAAATTCACGCTTTACATATATTACCGGAGGCTTGAGGAATTCATCTATCGTCTTCCATACGACCGGACGGATATCCTTGCGCTTCCTGATATCCTCTATCCATTCCTTCATGAGGCCCTCATAGTCACGGAGCTTGAAGTACCAGTTCGTGACGGGCTTCATCGAAGGTGTTTCACCGGTGAGTGTGCTGACAGGATTTATCAGATTCTCCGGCATATACTGATGACCAAGGTCGCACTCATCGGCATAGCCCTTTTCCGAAGTGCAGCCCTCTACCGGGCATTTTCCGACTACCTGTCTGCCGTTGAGGAACACTCCCGCTTTTTCGTCGAAGAACTGCATCGTAGAGATCTTGCTGAGCTGCCCCTTCTTATAGAGCGATCTGATGAACCAGTCTGTGACTTCGGCGTGTATCTCCTTTGAACGTCCGAGTCCGGAGGCCGCAAAGATGTCAGGTGATATGCCGTAAGCATCAAGTGTAGCCTGCTGCTTATCGTGATTTCGCTGAACGAAGTCCTCAAGGGAGCCATCAAACTCTCCTCTTTCGACCTTGAGCCTCCAGCCCTCCGCGATAGGAGAACCGTAGCAGTCCGTACCGCCCACGAATATGACATTATCCTTGCCGATACGGTCACGCATGAACCTTGCAAAGGTATCCGCAAATACGAACATTCCGCCGACGTGACCGAAATGGAGCTCCTTGTTTCCGTATGGCATACCGCCGGTAATTACTGCTCTTTTCGGGAATACTGGGCGCGGTATCTCAAAATTCTTCTTATCGTTTTTATCTGACATTTTACAATCCTTCTTTATAGTAATCTATCACGCAAAACGTTCGAGGCGTCTGCGAGTAATATCTTCGCCGAGCACATGGCTTACCTCCCAGATGTCGGGAGCATTGGCGTGTCCGGTAAGGGCTATGCGGAGCATATTGGTTATGTGGACGATGCTGCCCTTGTACTGCTCCGGGTTCTTCTTGTAGTCCTTAGGCTTGACAGCAAATCCCATTTCCTCAGTTATTTTCTTTACCTTCTCAAACCACGCAGCACTGTCGTCATTATGGTCGTATGAGGCGATATAGCGTCCGAAGAAGTCCTTCACATCCTCGGCACTGCACTCAGCGGGCATCTCATCAGAAACAGTAAATGTCTCATCATAGTAGAAGCTCATGAAGTCACACGCCTGCTTCCATGTCTCGAGGTCCTTACGGGGCTTTGCGGCATTCCTGCCGACGTTCAGGGCAGCAAGAGTACGCTCCGGATATTTGTTTATAAGCTCAGCGAACTCCTTGTTGTATTCGCTGCACCATGCGAGCCACTCACTGTATATCTTATCCGCACTCATCCTGCCGATGACGTTCTTGGAAATATCACGGAGCTTGTCAAGGTCAACAAGAGCTCCTGAAACCGACATCTTGGACAAAGAGTACGGGAAATCTCTGTAGTCTGCGTCTGGATTAGCGAGGCGCCATTCCTCATAGTTTGAATTGAGGACGGTCAGCAAAAACTCCCAGACTGCATCGGGACTTATTCCCTCCTGCTGGTAGTATGAAAGTGCAAGCTCGGGATCCTTGCGCTTGGAGAGCTTGCGCTTTCCGGTGCCTTCAAGCTTCATAAGCGTCGCTGTATGGCAGTATATCGGCTGCTTCCAGCCGAATACATTGAACAGCTCGACGTGCATAGGCAGGGACGAGAGCCATTCCTCTCCGCGTATAACATGGGTAGAGCGCATGAGGTGATCGTCGATAACATGAGCGAAGTGATAGGTCGGTATGCCATCGCTTTTCAGCAGAACAAAATCCATATTGTTCCTCGGCATTTCGACCTTTCCGCGTATCGCGTCATCAACTGAGATGTATTCATCGGTCTCAACGCCCTTGTAGCGAAGCACCCATTCTCTGCCCTCACCTATCAGCTTCTCAGCTTCTTCGACCGGAAGATCACGGTACTTAGCGTATTTTCCGTAAATGCCGGGATTCTCCTTTGCAGCGGTCTGCTGTTCGCGGAGAGCGTCGATCTCCTCCGCAGTCAGAAAGCAGGGGTAAGCAAGTCCGCGCTGGACGAGCTGCTTTGCGAAAACATGGTAAATATCCTTTCTCTGACGCTGACGGTAGGGACCGTAGGATCCATTGTCGCCGTCAGAGACAGCTCCCTCATCGAAATGAACGCCGAAATAATTCATGGCGTTGATGACAGTCTCGACTGCGCCCTCGACCTCACGCTTGTTGTCCGTATCCTCAATACGAAGGTAGAACACTCCGCCTGACTGATGAGCGATACGCTCGCCGATAACGGCATTATACAGATTTCCCAGATGTACAAATCCCGTAGGGCTCGGACCTATCCTCGTCACACACGCTCCCTCAGCAAGTCCGCGCTCGGGAAAGCGTTTTTCAATGTCCTCCGGAGTCTCGGAAACGTCCGGGAACAGAATATCTGCAAGCTTCTGATTATCCATAAACACACACCTTTTGAACAAGTTCTTTCTGCCGGATACAGTACGGCATACACAAAATATTATATCATAATGTGCAGATTTTGTCAACCGGCGATACAAGTGTTTTTCCAGTGTTTTTTAAGGAGATATTGTCACGCAGCATCAGCTTTATTTGTTGACATTAAAGCCCGGTATATGCTATAATATATCCATCAGAACAACGTTTATCACGAAACGAGGTGGAACTATGGCATTTACTATTATCAGGGACGACATCACAAGGGTAAGGGCTGATGCGATCGTCAATGCCGCAAATTCTTCGCTTCTGGGCGGCGGAGGCGTTGACGGCGCTGTACATCGTGCTGCCGGACCTGAACTGCTTGCGGAATGCAGAACTATCGGAGGCTGTAAAACCGGCGAAGCTAAGCTCACCGGCGGTTATAAGCTGAATTGCAGATATATCATCCACACTGTAGGACCGGTCTGGAATGGCGGAAACAAAGGTGAGGAGGAACTGCTGAAAAACTGCTACAGGAATTCGCTTGCCCTCGCAGCCGGAAACGGCTGTGCAAGCATTGCTTTCCCGCTGATCTCCTCCGGGATATACGGCTATCCTAAGGATAAGGCGCTCGCTGCCGCGATATCGGTATTCAGAGAATTCCTTGCAGATCACGATATGGAGATAATCCTTGTTATATTCGACCGGGACAGCTTCGAGGCGAGCACGACTATCGTCAGCGATGTCCGCCAGTACATAAACGATGCCTACGCTAAGGCTCACGAGGATAAACGCGAACGGTCTTCTTCAGTTATCCCCCATGAGTTTGCAGCACCAATGGCAAGCGCTGCAAATGCTGAGCCAGAAAAACGCCGGCTGTTCTCAGGCGCATTCCGGAAAAAACGGAAGATAAGCTCCTCCGAGCCCATGCCTATGATGGACGCCTGCCGCGCGGAAGCAAGCATCGAGGATATCATCCTGTCAAGGGACGAATCCTTCTCCCAGGCGCTCCTGAGGATGATAGATGAAAAAGGCATGACTGATGTCGAGACCTATAAAAAGGCAAATATCGACCGCAAGCTCTTTTCCAAGATCAGGAGCGATGTGAATTATAAGCCTAAAAAGCAGACTGCCGTTGCCTTTGCCATAGCCCTTGAGCTCAACATGGACGAAACCGAATCCCTGCTCGAAAAAGCCGGCTTTGCACTCTCAGGCAGCCTTAAATTCGATCTTATCATACGCTATTTCATCGAACACGGGAACTATGATATCTTTGAGATAAACGAAACACTTTTCGCCTTTGACCAGTCACTTATCGGCGCTTAAATTGTCGCTTTAAAAGCGACCA
The DNA here is from genome assembly GCA_946629405.1 of uncultured Ruminococcus sp. Next base: position 5,859 of record CAMOXW010000086.1, on the reverse strand, counting down.
TACTCCTCCGGATATGTTGTATACTATAGTTACAGTAAAGGAAACGCACAGGGCGGTTCCGGAAAACATATCATGGAGGTAGTATTATGAAAAAGAATTTAACCGAACTGGTATTCATCCTTGACGAAAGCGGCTCAATGGCTGGCCTTACAGACGATACAATAGGCGGCTTCAATTCACTCATCAGCAAGCAGAAATCCGAAGAAGGCGAGGCTCTTGTATCGACAGTGTTTTTCAGCAGCGGATCAAAGGTGGTGCATGACAGGCTAAAGCTTGAGAACATCCCTGAGCTTACAAGAGCGGACTATGTTCCCTCAGGCTGCACTGCCCTCCTCGACGCAGTCGGCGATACCATACGCCATATCGCCGACATCCACAAATACGCCCGCGATGAGGACCGTCCCGAAAAAACCCTCTTTATCATCACGACCGACGGCATGGAGAACGCAAGCCGCAAGTTCACCCTCCGCGAGATCAAGCACATGATCAGCAAGGAACAGGAAAAGTACGGCTGGGAATTCATGTTCCTCGGCGCCAATATCGACGCTGCTGAAACCGCCGGTTCAATGGGTATCCGCACTGAGAACGCTGTCAACTACCGTGCTGACGAATGCGGGACCGGAGTTCTCTATGAGGCAGTCGGCTGCGCGGTCAGCAGCATGAGGCAGAAAAGAACAGTCGGCTCAGCATGGAAGGCTTCTATCGAGGCTGACAACAACAGCCGCGGCAGCTCCGCTCCATCCGCACCGAAAAAGACTTCCAAAGGACGTATCTTCGGTATCTTCAAATAACAGCAAAGCCCCTGAGGAAGCGCTCCTCAGGGGCTTTCATAATGCGTACAGGTTCATGAACCTGTTCCGCTGTATCTCGATGCACCGTGCATCCAGACCTTGTAGCTGACCGCGAAAAACGCAAGTCCCAGAACCGGCGAAAGCCATGAAAGCAGCGGTATCTCGTCCGGTCTCAGTATCACAAGGCTCGGATAGTAGGCTATAAAGGCTATCGGCATCACGAAGGTGAAAATAAAGCGGAATACAGGGCTGAATATCGTTATCGGGTACTTTGCATAGTCCTTGAACCTGAATGCAAGGTCGAGGACATAGAATGAATTCTGGATCCAGAAGCAGGACGCTGCCGCTGTGTTCTGCAAGGCTATCATGATAAGTGAAGCCGTGAGCAGGAATACTATCATTTTCAGCAGCATCAGCGGAGTGAACCCGAGCCCGATCTTCGTCCATGCGAAAATCAGCGTGCCAAGTCCGAACGCAAACTGTCCCAGTCCCTTGATGTCAAATACCTCCGACTGATAGTAGAAGAATATATTTATCGGGCGGAAGCAGTACTTTATGAAATCGCCCGAATAGACATTCTGCCTCAGGCTCCAGTTGTTGTCGAACAGACACTGTACCGGTGTGAGTGAAACAAGCGAGAAACCGTACAGGAACAGCATCTCATAATAGCTCCATCCCCTGATCTCCGGGAAGCTCCTGAACAGTATCCAGAAGCTGACAAATCCGGCGATATTAGTACATATCATACCTATGGTCGAGATTATGAAGTCCGCACGGTAGCTCATCTTGCTCTTGATATCCTGTGCGAGTATCTTCCGGTATATCCTTAAATAAAAACGCAGTCCCTTCCTTTTCATGTCATCAGCCTCCGTTCACCGTTATCTGCCTCAGTGAGAACTTCCAGAAAAGCTTGCTCACTATCATCATGCCAATGCACCATAAAAGCTGTATCCCCAGCGTGATGAATACCTCCTGCGTGTCGGGACTTCCGTCGAGCAGGAGTGTAAGCGGGGTGTTGTATATCGACTGGAACGGCAGATAGTACACTATCGTTTTCAGCGGCTCAGGGAAGAATGCTATCGGTATCGTTGCGCCGGAAAGCAGCGTCACAACGACCTGCTTCATGATGTTTATCCCCCATATCGACTCAGTGTAGAGGCATATCGTACCGACGATAAAATCAATGCTGTAGTTTATCGAGACTGCAATGACTACCGAGGCGGCGAAGTACAGCAGGTTTATTCCGAATGGTATCGCTCCGTGCGTGACTGCCGCTACCACTATGAATGTCGGCAGGAAGGTGAAAAAGAAGTTCGTCACGAATGAACCTGAATACGACCAGAACAGGTACTTCCGGTACTCAATAGGCTTCAAAAGGTCAAGGACTATCTTGCCCGACTGGATACTCCTACCTATTTCCCAGACCGCATACATCTCCATAAAGTTGAACAGCGCAGTCGCAAGCACAAGGTATATCAGCGTGTCAGAGAAGGTCATGCCGTTCACCACATCGGTTCCGGACGAGTCGTAAATGGCTTTCCAGAGATAATAGACCACGATGAGGTACAGCAGGTTTCCGATGACCATTACCACTGTTCCGAGGCGGAACTGCAACGATTCTATGATGCCGGCGCGGGTGAGGGTGAGATACTTTTTCAGCTTCATTGCACACCCTCCTCATATATCTTCCGGATGACATCCTCGGATGATATCTCCTCGAGCTTCATATCCCTTATACCGAACTCCTTCTGAAGCCCGGAGAGCACGTCAATCACCTTCTGCCTGTCCTCGTCAACAAGCACGGATATCCACTCATCGTCCGCAGTTACAGCGAACTCCGGGAGCTCCTTCTGTATCAGCTCAGCCTGCGCTTTGAGGTCTCCGTCAACGCGGAGCTTCAGCGTTCTGTAGGAGCCGAAGAAGCTTTTCAGGTGCTCGATATCGTTATCGTAGAGCATTTTTCCCTTGTCGATAATGACTATCCTCCGGCAGAGCGCATCAACGTCGCCCATATCGTGAGTGGTCAGGATAACAGTCGTCTTTTTCTCCTTATTGAGAGCGTGGATGAGCTTCCTTATCTTTGATTTCATCGAAACATCAAGGCCTATCGTCGGCTCGTCAAGGAAAACTATCTTCGGGTCGTGCAGGAATGCCGCAAGTATATCGCTCAGAGTGCGCTGTCCAAGCGACATCTGACGCACAGGCTTGTGCAGCAGCGGCTCAATATCAACAAGTGTGCGGTAAAGCTCCATAATTTCATTGTAAGCCTTGTCACTGATCTGGTATATATCCTTGAGCAGCCTGAACGACTCCACAAGCGGCAGCGCCCACCACAACTGAGAACGCTGACCGAAAACAACACCTATCTCCTGAGCGTTCTTAGTACGGTTCTGGTACGGAACGTTTCCGCCGACAAGTATCTCTCCGGAAGTCGGCTGAAGCACACCGGTCATCATTTTAATGGTGGTGGACTTCCCTGCTCCGTTTGGTCCGAGGTACCCGACTATCTCTCCCTGCTCAATGCTCATTGAGATGTTGTCCACGGCCCGGACGGTCTTGTAATCTCTCGAAAACAGGTCCTTGATACTGCCGAGAAGACCTTCTCTCCTGTTGAGCACCCTGAATTCCTTTGTGACGTTTCTGATCTCTATAATCGCTGACATATTATCCCTCCCTGACCCAAATAAAATGTATTATTCAGTATATCATATCCCCAAGAATTTGTCAAATAAAATAAGTAAGCAGCCGCTAATACTATTCCCGCCTTTTTTGGAGAATATTGCTCACCAGATTTTAAGTTAATAAATAAAAATTGCCAGAAACACTGGATTTTTTTGTTCAAATGGTTTATAATTATGTCAGAAAGAGTGACAACGAACCGTTTGCCCGGAGCAATATAATGCTAATTATACTATGCCGCCCTCTCTTTGGTACGATAATACGGCAAACCGGTCATTGTTATTCATTCCAAATTACGGCTTGCCTCCTGCCGGAAATGAGGTATGCGGTCAGCTTTGACAGACCGCACGGAGTTTCATATGGATATAAACGAAGTAAAAGACCAGATCTGCGACGTATGCCATAAAATGTGGCAGTTAGGCTGGGTCGCAGCCAACGACGGCAACGTTTCTGTCAGGCTCGGAGACGGAACGTTCATCGCTACGCCTACCGGAGTGAGCAAAAGCTTCATAACGCCCGATATCCTCGTCCGTATCGACGATAAGGGCAATGTGCTTGAAGCTTCCGAAGGGCACCGGCCTTCCTCAGAGATCAGAATGCACCTGTGCTGCTACCGCGAACGGCCGGACGTCGGAGCAGTTGTCCACGCTCATCCCCCGACGGCTACGGGCTATGCTGTCGCAAATAAGTCCCTTGACGAGTACACAATGATAGAGTCGGTTATTGCTATCGGCTCAGTCCCAGTAACCCCCTATGGCACCCCATCCACCGATGAAGTGCCTGAGGCTATAAAGCCTTATTTGCAGGAGCATGACGTTATGCTTCTCCAGAACCATGGGGCTTTGACTGTCGGCGCAGACCTCCTCACAGCTTACTATCGCATGGAGACCCTCGAGCTTTTCGCAAAAATAAGCCTTACAGCTCACCTTCTCGGCGGCTCACAAGAGATATCCCGAGAGAATATCGACCGCCTGTGCAGTATGAGAGCGCAGTATGGAGTAACCGGCAAACACCCCGGCTATAAGAAATACAACAAATAAGGAGGAGCTTATGTTAAAAGGAATACCCTCTGTCCTCTCCCCTGAGCTTCTGAAAATACTTATGGAAATGGGACACGGTGACGAAATAGTCATTGCCGACGGAAACTTTCCCGGCGCCTCGGTAGCTCAGAGGCTCATCCGCCTCGACGGTCACGGTGTCAATGAGATACTTGACGCTGTAATGCGCTTTTTCCCGCTCGATACTTATACCGAAACACCAGTCGGACTTATGGCTGTTGTTCCCGGCGATGACGTAAAACCGACTATCTGGGAGGACTACAGGCAAACTATCAGCAAGTACGAGCCGCAGAACTGTAAAATTGAGATGATCGAACGATTCAGTTTCTATGAACGTGCGAAAAAGGCATATGCAGTTATAGCTACAGGTGAAACTGCGGTCTATGCCAATATTCTGCTCAGGAAAGGCGTTGTTGCCGGATGAAGAACAGAGTGCTCTGCTTCGACTTAGGTGCATCAGGCGGCCGTGCAATGCTCGCTGAATATGACGGCTGCAAAATAAATCTCACTGAGGTACACCGCTTCAAAAACCGTGGTATTTCGGTAAACGGCACGCTCTACTGGGATATCCTCTCGCTTTATTCCGAGATAAGGACCGGTCTTGTGAACGGTCATAAAGCCGGCGGATACAGTTCGGTAGGCATTGACACATGGGGCGTAGATTATGGTATCATCGACAAAAACGGCTTCCTCATCGGCAACCCGGTGCAGTACCGCGACAAGCGCACCAACGGCATGATAAGCGAAGCCTTCAGACTTATCAAACCGGAAACGCTCTACTCGCTCACCGGAAATCAGATAATGGAGATCAACACAGCCTTCCAGCTTCTTGCTGAAAAAAGGGAGCGTCCATATGCGCTTGAAAACGGCGCTGCTATGCTGAATATCCCTGATCTGCTGGCATTTATGCTGACCGGAGAGATATCATCCGAGATGTCCGCAGCCTCCACGACCCAGCTTTTCGACCCGGTCATAAAAGACTGGTCATATGAGGTGATCGGAAAGCTCGGGCTGCCGGAAAAGATCTTTCCGAAGCTCGTTCCTCCGGGCAGCAGCAAGGGTATGCTGAGCGGGGATATCTGCAATGAGCTCAATATACCGCCAGCTGAGGTCATAGCAGTCTGCGGCCACGATACTCAGTGCGCCTCGTTTGCGGCTCCCGCAAAGGAGGACAGCCATATCTTCCTGAGCTCAGGTACATGGTCGCTCTTTGGCACAACTATTGGCAGCCCGATACTCAGCCGCAGGGCGTTCACACTCGCGCTCACTAATGAGACCGGCTTCGGCGGACGGATCGACCTGCTGAAAAATATCACCGGTCTGTGGCTCGT
>CAMOXW010000085.1 GCA_946629405.1 uncultured Ruminococcus sp. | reverse complement strand
AGTAACTATGGGAAAATCAGTAAGAAGTATAGGCAAAAGCGCATTTGAATTCTGCTCTTACATTGAAGCTATTGACCTGCCTTCAACTCTGGAAATCATCGGCGAAAGCGCCTTTACGCGCTGCGAAAGACTCAGCAGTATCAGTATTCCCGATTCAGTGACAAGCATAGGAGCTGATGCGTTCTCATACTGCGACAAAATTGAGGAGCTGACCATACCTGCTTCGGTTTCAGAAATAGACAAGGACACCTTCCGTGAGTGTGCAGCGCTTAAAAGGATAACCTTCCTCAATCCAGACTGTGAAATCTACGATGATGCACTTACCATATCAAACAGCTATATCCCTACTGCAGGTTTTAAACCTGTCTACAATGGCGTTATCTGCGGCTATGAGGGCTCTACTGCTCAGGCTTACGCTGAAAAGTACGGATATACCTTTGAGGCTTTGGGTGAAACTTCAAAGCTTGGCGATGTGAACGGCGACGGCCTGATAAATGCCGTTGATGCCTCGAAGATACTGGTATTCTTCGCACAGCTTCAGGACGGCAGCGCTTCTGCGGCAGCGAAGGACATCGCGGTCTGCGATGTCAATAAGGACGGTATTATCAATGCGGTAGACGCTTCTCTCGTGCTCGTCTACACAACGGTCATAGCAGAAGACCCGACCGTGACACTGGAAGAATTCGTCGATTCAAGAAAATAATTTGCAGGGACTGCTCCGGCAGTCCTTTTTTGCGCTCTGATACTTGCAAGCTGCAAGGAAATGTGGTATAATAAATTCGTATGTTCAAAAATGAAAGAGGTGCAGGACTTGAACGATAATACTGCTGTTATTCAGGAAATCAGGAAGCTGTACGGCGGAAGGAAGCATACCGCCTATGTCCGCAGCTTCGGCTGTCAGCTCAATGTCTCCGACGGCGAGAAAATTTCCGGTCTGCTAAGTGAAATGGACTTCGGATTTACCGATAACGAGGCTGAGGCTGACCTGATAATACTAAATACCTGCGCGGTGCGTGAATCCGCGGAGGACAGGGTCTTCGGCATAGTCGGCAGCATGAAGAAGCTCAAGGAGCTAAGGCCTTCGCTCATCATCGGCATAGCCGGCTGCATGACTGCTCAGAGCCATGTTGCGGAGAAGATAAAGCGCTCCTACCCTCAGGTGGACTTCGTGCTTGGCACCTCCGCTATAAACGGTCTCCCGGCGCTTCTCAGGGATGCACTCAGAGGGGTGAGGTTCGGCGAGGATATCGACGAATATGACGATTTTTCGGCAGTTGTCCCGCAGCTCCGCGAGAGCAGCTTCAAGGCTTCCGTGCCGATAATGTTCGGCTGCAACAACTTCTGTACCTACTGCATCGTTCCTTATGTCCGCGGCAGGGAGCGCAGCCGCCGTCCGGAGGATATCATCACGGAGGTACGTTCTCTCGTTTCGGATGGCTACAAGGAGATAATGCTGCTCGGACAGAACGTCAATTCCTACGGCAATGACCTCGGCGGCGAGATGAGCTTCCCGCAGCTTCTAAGGCGGCTGAATGACCTTGACGGCGACTTCATCATACGTTTCATGTCCTCCCACCCGAAGGACGCCTCTCCGGAGCTCATTGACGCGATCTTTGAGTGTGACAAGGTCGCAAAGCACCTTCACCTTCCTGTGCAGAGCGGCTCGAGCGATGTCCTGAGAAGGATGAACCGGCATTATTCTGCGGAAAAGTACCTCACAATAGTTGATGATATCTACAGACGCGACCCGGATTTCTCCCTCACGACCGATATCATCGTCGGTTTCCCTGATGAAACAGATGAGGATTTCCGCGCAACTCTTGATATAATTAAACGTGTGAGATATGACAATATCTACTCGTTCATCTATTCAAAGCGTTCGGGGACAAAAGCCGCTGAGATGCCGGACGCTGTTCCTGATGAGGTCAAGAGCCGGCGCATGAGAGAGCTGCTCGAGGTGCAGAGAAATATCTCCTCCGAGCACTACAGACGCTTCATCGGCAGACGTATGAGAGTGCTCGCAGATGACGTATCAAAGAAGAAAAAAGGCTTCCTTACCGGGAAGAGCAGCGAATTCATCATCGTAGAATTTGAGGGTGAGGAGTCCCTCATCGGACAGTTTGTTGACGTCGAGATAACCGGCGCAATGAACTGGGCTGTCACCGGAAGGATAGTCAGCGGCTGATCGGAGGAAATAATGCCTGAGATAAACTTACTTAGCAAGGAAATGTCTGAGCTCATAGCTGCCGGCGAGGTCATTGAGCGACCCGCCTCGGTCATCAAGGAGCTTGTTGAAAATTCGATAGATTCCGGCGCACGTCATATCACCGTTGAGATAAAGAACGGCGGTACGACCTATATGCGCGTCACCGATGACGGCTGCGGAATGGAGTTCAGCGAGGTGCCGAAAGCCTTCCTGCGCCACGCTACAAGCAAGATAAGCGAGAGAGAGGACCTTGACAATATCATGACCCTCGGATTCCGCGGAGAGGCTCTTGCCTCTGTTTCGGCAGTTTCTGAGGTCGAGGTCATGACAAAGCAGCGCGGAACTGAGTTCGGCACTCTCTATAAGATCTCCGGCAGCGAACAGATATCCCACGAGCAGGGAGGCTGTCCTGACGGCACCACCCTCATTATCCGCGATCTGTTCTATAATGTCCCTGCGAGGCGGAAGTTTCTCAAAAAGGACGTATCCGAGGGAAATGCCGTCAGCCAGATACTCCAGAAGATAACTATGTCACGCCCCGATATCGCGTTCCGCTTCATCCGCGACAACCGCACCGAGTTCAGCTCAAGCGGCGACGGAGAGCTGTATTCAGCCGTTTACGCAGTCTACGGCAGGGATTTCGTCCGCGATGTGCTGCCGGTCAGCTACGAGTCCGGGGGGATCCGTGTCAGCGGCTTCACCGTAAAGCCGCTCTATGCCCGCACGAACCGAAGCTTCCAGAACTTCTTCGTCAACGGAAGATATGTCCGTTCAAGGCTCTGCTCCGCGGCTCTGGAGAGTGCCTACACCAATCTGATAATGACAGGAAAATTCCCTGCCTGCGTGCTGATGATAGACCTTGCGCCGTCGGCTATGGACGTGAATATCCATCCGGCTAAGGCGGAGGTACGCTTCACTGAGGAAAAAAAGGTCACGGAGGCGATCTACTATGCCGTCATGAACTCCTTCACCGAGCAGGGACTTGTCTACGATTTTGAGCTGAAAAAGCCTGCTGACTGGACCGCAAAGCCCGAGGTGCAGCCGGAAGTAAAGCAGCAGGAGTTCATCTTCACCCCGGTCGACAAGATCGCGGAGACAGAGAAGCGCCTTGCCGCGTCTGAAAAGCCTGCTGCGGAGGAAGCTCCGGAAACTGCCGAAATACCGGTGTTTGAGGCATATGCTCAGCCGCCTGTCAGGGAAGAAGCTGCGCCTGATTCTCCTGCAATTAATATGCCGGTTACGAACGCCCCCGAACCCGTCCGGGCTGAAGCGGAGGAAGTTCTCCCGGAGCCGGAAACTCCTGTGATAAAGCCATCCGAGGCTATCGAGGGGTTCAGCTACCTGAACAGCGCAAGCTTCAGGAAAGCTCCTGAGCCGGAAAAAGCCCCTGAGCCGCCTGTATCCGTGTGGACTGAAAAGCCGAAGCTGCGCGTGATAGGGGAGGCGTTCGGCGTGTACATAATCGCCGAGGCTGAGGACAAAAAATTGGTATTGATAGACAAGCACGCTGCCCACGAGAGAATTATCTTCGAGGACCTCAGGCGCCGCAACTGCCGGCAGTACAGTCAGGGACTCATTACCGGCGTGAGAGTGCTGCTCACCGCAGAGGATATCTCTGCGCTCGAGGAAAATACAGCGCTGCTCGCTGACCTCGGATTCGTGTTTGATTTTTCTGAGAAGCCGTGCGTTGTGGCTACAGCGGTGCCGACCTTCATCATGGAGCTCGACATGGAGGACATAATCTCTGAGATAGCCTCGAATCTCAGGATGCACAGCCACGATCCGCAGTCACACGCACTTGACGATATGCTTCACACAGTCGCCTGTAAATCGGCGATACGCGGTAATGACAAGAATACGATAGAGGAATTGCAGGCGCTTGCGGACAGGGTCTACACTGACGATACTATCCGGCACTGTCCCCACGGAAGACCGGTCATGTTCGTGCTGAGCAAGTCAAATATCGAGCACCAGTTCGGACGATCGTAAAGGGGGAACTTCATGGAAATACTGGTACTTATCCCCAAGAGTACGCTGAATGCGTTCTTTTCAAATGCGCTGCTGATACTGATAGCGGCTGTTCTTCTTGCCATTCTGCTGACAGCGGGAGTCAGGAAGTTTTCCGAGCGCATAGAGAAAAGGCTTGATGAGGAGGATGATGAAGATGACGGCAGAGACCGGTGATAAAATAAGAGTTCTTGCCGTCGTGGGACCTACCGCCTCGGGGAAGACAGCGCTCGGCGCTGAGCTTGCGAAAATTTACGGCGGAGAGGTAATTTCTGCCGATTCTATGCAGATATACAAGGGTATGGATATAGCCTCTGCCAAGCCTTCTGAGGCTGAGATGCAGGGTATCCCGCACCACCTCATAGGTTTTCTCGACATGGACGTGCAGTTCAGCGCAGCAGATTTTGTAAGGTGTGCGGGGGAGAAGATAGCTGAGGTGACTGCACGGGGAAGGCTGCCGGTCATAGTCGGCGGAACAGGGCTCTATGTGGACTCACTGCTCAACAACGTCAGGTTCTCGGAGGGCGGGAGCGATGAGGCTTACCGTGCTGAGCTTTCGGCGTTTGCAGAAAAAAACGGCCCGGAGGCACTTCACGCAAGGCTTGTTGAGCTTGACCCGGAGGCTGCTGCCGCGATACATCCAAATAATATCATCCGCGTGATACGCGCCCTCGAGGTCTGCCATATCACCGGGCGCAGATTCAGTGAGCTGAAGGCCGAGAGCAGACGAGCTGAAAGTCCTTACGACTCTCTTATCATAGGGCTGAACTATGCCGACCGTGCCGCGCTATACCGGAGGATAGACCGGAGAGTTGAGATAATGGCGGAAAACGGCCTTGTTGAGGAAGCACGCGCCCTGTGGGAAACCGGAGGGATGAAGACTTCTGCAAACGCTATCGGCTACAAGGAGCTTATCCCGTACTTCACCGGTGAGCAGCCGCTTGACGAGTGTATCGCTAAAATTCAACAGGAAACGCGCCGTTACGCCAAGCGGCAGCTTACATGGTTTAGAAAAAATGACCGGATAAAGTGGATTATTTTGGACGAATTTGATAAAATGTATGAAATTTTAGAAAAATCTAAAAAATGTATAGAAAATTTTTGGAATATATGATATAATATATTGTGTGTATTTCTGTTTCCGGACAGAGATGCCAGCAGAGAGTCAGATAACGGCTCCCATGCCGTAATAAATTATGACAGGAGAATGTGTATGAACAAGTCTTTGAATCTTCAGGATGTGTTCCTGAATCAGTGCAGAAAGGACAAGATAATGGTGACTGTCATCCTTACGAACGGTTTCCAGTTCAAGGGTATGGTAAGGGGCTTCGACAGCTATGTCGCTATAATCGACAGCGACGGTAAGCAGCAGCTCGTTTATAAGCACGCTATTTCAACTATAGTTCCTGCAAGACCCGTTTCAATCCTCGACGCTTCCGAAAAAAGCGAATAAGGTGTGATGTGAATGCGCTTTACAGGTACCGAAGGAAGCCTCATGGTAAAGATCCTTCGCAATTCTGTCATAGTGCTGTTCTTCGTGATCTTCGTCAGCGCTATCTATAATCAGAAGAACCGCGAAAGCGATACCGAGAGCGCTCTTATCTCCGAGGCAACTGCTTCGGCTGAATTCAGGGGGGTATTTATAAGGGACGAAAAGCCCGCCTCCTACAGCGGAAACGGTATTCTCAGCTATAATGTCTCCGACGGCGGAAAGCTCGGAAGCGGCAGCGTTATCGCTGTTGCCTATGCCGACGATTCCCAGATCAGCCGTAACCGCGAAAAGGCTCAGCTCCAGAAAGAACTCGATATCCTGCTCAAGATACAGAACCCCGGCACCCGTGAGTCAGCTCAGCCCGCTGAGATCTCGGCAAGCATCGAGGAGAACTACCGCGAATTCCTTTTCTGCCGGGACAGGATGGACCTCAGCAGCATCAGGAGCGTAAAGGACGACCTCCTCGTCCAGATGAGCACATACCAGATCATTACGAATGAGGTTAGCGATTTCAGCCAGCAGATCATTGATCTCCAGACCCGCATCGCCCAGCTCGAACGCGAGGCGTCTGAGCCGATAGAGACTGTGACATCGCCAGGCTCCTGCTACTTCGTGAGTTACTGCGACGGCTATGAGGACAAGCTTACTCCTGAGTGCCTCGATACTATAACTGCCGATGAGATCGAAGCCGTTACTGACCAGAGACTCGAGGATACGAAGCTCGTCGGGAAGCTCGTGAACGGCTATAACTGGTATCTCGCAGGTGTTGTCGATAACACCCGCCAGGAGTACAAGGTCGGCGATTATGTGAAGATACGCCCGGAATCCTCCGCAGAGGTGTTTACCGCGGAAATAAAGGATATAAGGGATGAGGGCGACCAGAAAAGAGCTGTGCTTATCCTTGCGTGCCGCGAGTTCAACAGTGAGCTCGTTCAGCACAGGACCGAGAATATAGAGCTTGTAAGAGCTACATACCGCGGTCTGAAGGTCCCGCGTGAGGCGATACGCTTCGTGAATACCGAGGAGACTGAGGGCGAGGGAGACAGCGCTGTGACCGCAAATGTCACCTACAAGGGCGTCTATGTCCTCAAGGGCGAACAGGTGCAGTTCAAGAAGATCGACGTTATATATGAGGGCAGCGATTACGTTCTTTCTTCGCTCGAGCATACGGGCGATGAGAGCTTCCTTGCGCTCTATGACGATATTATGATCGAAGGTGTTGATTGAGTTGAATGAGATGTTCAGCTGTATTGACGAAAATCTCGCGCGCATCCGCGGAAATATAGGCGAAGCGTGCGCTAAGGCAGGGAGGACTCCCTCAGACGTCAGGCTCATGGCTGTCACCAAGACGGTCGCCCCGGAGCTGGTCAACCGCGCGATAGAGCAGGGAGTTGACCTCCTCGGAGAGAACCGCGTCCAGGAGTATCTCTCGAAAAAGGACTTCTACAGCAGTTCAGCGGAGGTGCATATAATCGGCCACCTCCAGACAAACAAGGTCAAATACATCATAAATGATGTGTCTATGATACAGTCTGTCGACAGCGAAAGACTCCTCGCCGAAATAAGCCGGCTTGCCGTAAAAAACGGCAGGACAATGGATATCCTCTGTGAGGTCAATATCGGCGGCGAGGACTCGAAAAGCGGCGTGGCTCCCGGAGAGCTGAGAGAGCTCCTCGGAAAGGCTTCGGAGGCAGATGGCATCCGCCTGAGAGGGCTGATGACGATACCTCCCCCGACAGACAGCGATATTTTCCTCGGAAGGATGGAGGAACTTTACAATAAGCTCGCGGATGAGTTTTCGCTCGATGTGCTTTCAATGGGGATGACCCACGACTACGAAGCGGCGATTCTCCACGGCTCTACCCTCATCAGAGTGGGCACCGGGATTTTCGGCGCGAGGAATTACGCGAAGGCTTAGACCCGGCAAATAAAGTCCGGCAACGCCCGCATTGCTTGCCGGCAGAAATAAATAACAAAAGTGCGGAGAAGGAGTATTAAAATGAAACTTTTTGACGGTATCAAGGATTTTTTCTTTGCTTCAGACGATGACGATTTTGACGAGGCTGACGTTCCGGTGCGCTCCGGAAGCGATAGACCAAGCTATTCACGCCCCGAGACTGACGAGGCACCTGCATCCGCTGCTCCTGCCGGTGAGCCTGGCTCTGCAAGAAGGAACAAGGTCGTCAATATACAGACAACTGCTCAGCTACAGGTAGTTCTCGTAAAGCCTTCAGCTTTCACAGATGCCAAGCAGATCGCCGATCACCTTATTGCAAAAAAGACCGTAGTTCTTAACCTTGAGACTGCTTCTCCTGAGAATAAGAGAAGGATCATCGACTTCCTCGTGGGCGTTGCCTATGCCAACGGCGGAAGCTTAAAGCCCGTTGCTAACCTCACATATATCATCACTCCCTACAATGTCGGCTTCATCGGCGAGGACCTTGTCGGCGAGCTGGAGAACAACGGCGTATTCATCTGATGAACGCTTCTGAGGACAAGCTCTTTGAGGCAAGGCTCGGTGATATGACAGAGCGCGCTGAACGCTCCGGATGTCCGGTGTATTCGCCGTTCCTCGACGAGCGCCAGTGCATCATCGCTGAGGACTGGTGCAGGCGCAATGCCGGCGCTCTGGAGCATATGCTGTATGGAGGCTTCAGCGGCGCAAGGAGAAGAATGCTCGCAGTGTACCCGTCTTACTGCGCGGACTATGCTGCGGAGGGTTTTCCTATGGTTTGCCTTACGCTTTCCTACCGGAAGGAAGATAAGCTCACCCACCGTGATGTGCTCGGCTCCTTCATGGCGCAGCGCCTCAGACGTGAGGTCATCGGAGATATCGTCATCGGCGAGGGCATGACACAGTCCTTCGTCACCGAGGTCGCTGCAAAGGCGCTTTCCTCATCGGTCACAAAGATCGGCAGAGTCGGCGTCAGGATAAGCGATGACAGGGAATTCTGCCTTGAAGCAGTTCAGGAATTCAGGGATATAAGCGGAACGGTCGCCTCGCTGCGGCTGGACTGCATCGTGAGCCTTGCGGCAAATATAAGCCGCGAAAAGGCTGCGGCTCTCATACGCTCCGACAGGGTTGAGGTCAATCACTTCCCGTCTTCTTCCGTTTCTCAGGAACTCAGGGAAGGGGATGTCCTCTCGATAAGGGGCTTCGGCAGGTTTATTCTAAACTGTATAGACGGTCTGACCAGAAAGGGCCGCATACACATAGATATACGCAAATATATTTAGAGGTGAAAGATAATGATAACTTCAAAGGACGTAAGAAATAAGAGATTTGAAAAGGCTGCCTTCGGCTACAAGCAGGAGGAGATCGATGAATTTCTTAATCAGCTCGAGGCAGAACTCGACGAAATGGAGCGCGAGCGCGCTGAGGCTAATAACAAGATACAGATACTCGCTGACAAGGTAAGAGAGTATATGAAAGACGAGGATGCCCTCAAGGACGCTCTCCTTGGCGCCCAGAAGCAGGGCCATCAGGTGATCGCCGAGGCTAATGAGAAGGCTGAGGCTATTATCGCTGAGGCTCAGGCTAAGGCTGATGCTCTTGAGGATGAGGCTGTCCGTCAGCACGCTGAGGCAATGGAGCGCAACCGCGAGGAGATCGCACGCGAAAAGGATGCTCTGAAGGAGGCTCAGAATCAGGTATCTGAGTTCAAGAAGAGCCTGTTTGATATGTACAAGAGCCACCTCGAACTCATTTCTTCAATGCCTGAGACCTTCGAGGAGTCTGTAG
Source organism: uncultured Ruminococcus sp. (assembly GCA_946629405.1). The sequence goes on along the minus strand of CAMOXW010000085.1, from coordinate 344 downwards.
GCCATGAGCCTGAGACAGCTGAGGAAATAGCCGCCGCAGTTGCCCTCGATTGAGGCGAAGCCTCTTTAGTAATTCGGAATTCGGAGTTCGGAATTCAGAATTAATGGTATCGCCTGCGGCGATAAATTTGTAATATGTGAGTGTTCGCGGATATCACAGCAAGTACTGAACACTATTTCAATCCGTCCGGCGTAAGCCGGACACTACAATTCCGAATTCCGCATTCCGAATTCAGAATTCGGAGTTCGGAATTCAGAATTAATGGTATCGCCTGCGGCGATAAATTTGTAATATGTGAGTGTTCGCGGATATCACAGCAAGTACTGAACACTATTTCAATCCGT